>DASWOO010000575.1:0-2762 GCA_036404335.1 Kofleriaceae bacterium | reverse complement strand
CGGCCTGCTCCGCCTCGACGACACCACGCTCACCACGTTCCCGCTCGCCCAGGTCAACGAGGCCATCGCCCACGCCGCCGCGCACGCCGGGCCCTTCGAGGCGACCCTGCTGTGCCCGTCATCGACCGGCGGCTAGCCCGGCCGGCGGCGGCTCCAGTAGCCGGGATCAGCGCTTGAAGCGCTTGGCGGCGGGCAAGATCTGCTCCCAGAAGCCGAAGGTCGCGGCCAGGATGTAGTCGAGCTCGCGCGTTGCCTTGGACCGGCCGAGGTTGGCCTCGGGCAGGCACGCGGCGGCGAGCCGTGAGGCTTCGAGCTGATGCAGCACGCCCTTGGACCAGCCGCGCCCTGCGTAGACCAGGCAGCCGGGCACCCACAGCGCCGCGAGGTCGTCGAGCGCGTACGGGATCTTCTCGTCGGCGGTGCCCTGCACGTCCTGGTACTTGCACTCGATGGCGATCGCCTTCTGGTCGATCGGCCGGACGACGAACACGTCGATCTGCCGGTCCTTGGCGATGATCGTCTTGCCGAGGTTGACCTCGCGATACACGACGAGGCCGTGCTCGCCGTACTGATGGTGGATGTACGACGCGATCAGATCGCGATAGCCGTTGCCGGTCACCGCGGTCCGGGCGCCGCGGCTGGTAGCGCCGGCCGAGCTCGCTGCGATGCGCGCCATGGCCTACCTCAGCTCGCCTCGCCGACGTTGCGCACGAGCCCCGCGAGCCCCAGCTGGGCCTTGCCCGCCGAGCCGGCGCCCGACACTCCCCGCGCCGCCGTCGCGCTCGACACCGCGAGCACCGACGGCGCCTCGACCTCGAGCGCGCTGGCCTCGTGCAACCGGCGGCGCGTGATGTCGACGGCCTCCGTGCACAGATCGTTGCCGAGGAACATCCGCCCATGGCTCACCGCCGCGACGCCGACCGAACCCGAGCCCATGAACGGATCGATCACGAGCTGCCCGGGCACGGTGCTCTGCTGGATCAAGGTCTCGCTCACCGCCGACGGCTTCTCCGCGGGATAGCCGCCCGAGATCCGCGGCGCCTTCAGGATGTCAGCGATGCCGAGGTCGTTGAGCTTCAGCTTGCCCTTCTCGAAGAACAGGATGCACTCGTAGCGAGCGCGGTAATGGTAGCCCATACCGATCTTGCATTTATCCCAGATCAGCGGCTTCCAGAACTTGAAGCCGGCCTGCTCGGCGAGCGGCTTGGCGACGAACATCGTCTCGGGATCGCAGAACAAGTAGAAGTGCGTGTTGCGGCGCAGCACGCGATGGACCTCAGCGAACAGCTCGGGAAACCGGTCGTTGGGGAAGATCGAGAACCAGTCGTTGCTCGAGGACTTGCTGTGCTTGAGCCGCGTGGTGGTGCCGATCGCGCGATGCTTCTCGAGCGACTCGTACGGCGGATCGGTGACCACGAGATCGATGGACTCGGACGGTAACGCGCGCAGCCACGCGACGGCATCGCCCTGCGCGAGGTGGAACTTCGTAGACACAGACGGCCCGTCCATGAGCCGGACCTTCGCACGCTGCTCTGACAATCCGTTCAGTGTCGACGGAGACTAGGTGAACTGCCCGACCACGAGGTTGAGCGACAGCGCGACGATCACCGTGTTGTAGGCGAAGGACAGCAGGCCGTGGCGCAGCACCGTCCGACGGATCTCGCGGCTGGTGATGTCGGTGTCCGAGACCTGGAACGTCATGCCGATCGTGAACGCGAAGTACGCGAAGTCGTGGTCGTCGGGATCGAGCGGCTTGTCGTCGGGCGTGGGGAACGCGATCCCACCGTCGCCGTCGCCGCGATAATAGAGGTGGGCGTAGCGCAGCGTGAACGAGGCGTGGGTCAGCATCCACGACAGGACGACGGTCACGACGCACAGGATGATGTGCAACCTGCCCTCGAACCCTTCGGCGGTCTTGCCCTGGCGCATCAGCACCGCGGCGGCGAGCAAGCCGAACATGCTGGTCAGCAGGACGATCACCCAGACCAGCGCGCGCCCGGGATCCTCGGCCGCGGCGCGCCGCTTGGTCTCTTCGGCGTTCGACGTCGCGATGATGTGGAGGTCGACCACGGTGATGAACAGCGTGGCGAGATCGATCGCGGCCAGGAGGTGCATCGTCCACGCCATGTGCGTCGGGACGAGGAACCAGCCGATCGCGGCCAGCGCCGCGGCGTAGCTCAGCCGGGCGCGCGCCGAGCGCGGGTCGAGCAAGTGAAACGCGGTCTTGTCGCGATCGGCCATGGGCGCGGCGATGATCGCACGACCGGACGTGAAGTATTCGGCGGCGGCGGCTCGAGTTACCGGGCGGCGGCGCGGGTGGCCAGGCGCGCTACCCGCAAGTAAGCTAGCCCTGGCCCTCGCGCGCGAGGTGATCGCGCAGCCGGCGCAGGCCGAGCTCGGTCTTGAGATCGGGCAGCTCGCCGCGGACGCAGGCGGCGATCGCGTCGTCGAGCGGCAGCCACCGGGTCCGTGCGCCCTCCTCCATCGGCGAGCCATCGCCATCGAGCGGCTGCTGCGCGGCGGGGTCGACCTCGACCGCGGCGTAGTAGAACTTCTCGACCATCGAGCCGGGCGACGGATAGCCGCCGGCGCCGAGCAGGTAGACCGCGGCCGGCTCGACGGTGAACCCGGCCTCCTCCCGGACCTCGTGCACCGCGCGCTGGGCGAGCCCGGCGGCGCCGTGGTCGCCCGCCTCGAGGATGCCGGCGACCAGCTCGGTCATGAACATGCCGGGCGCCGGCTCGGGCAGCGGCGCGCGCGCC
>DASWOO010000574.1:0-5234 GCA_036404335.1 Kofleriaceae bacterium | reverse complement strand
GTCGATCGCGGCGCTGAGATCGAGCCCCGCGGCGTGCGCGGTCATGTAGCGCGGGACGATGGCGTCAGGCCGTAACTTCTTGATCTTGACGCGCGCCATTGCGCCCATGGTAGCCGAAGCCGCCGACTAGAGGATGTAGTTGTGGATGTCTTCCGGGCCCGGGTTGGCGTCGAGCGCCTCGCGGCGCGACAGGCGAATCTTGCCGTCGCGATCGACCTTGATGCACTTCACGACGACCTCGTCGCCCTCCTTGAGCACATCCTCGACCGCGCGGATCCGCTCCTTGGAGACCTCGGAGATGTGGAGCAGACCGTCGGTGCCCGGCATGATCTCGACGAACGCGCCGATCTCGACGATCTTCTTGACGATGCCGTTGTAGAACAGGCCGACCTCGGGCTCCATGATGAGCCCCGAGATCAGGGCCTGGGCCTGCTCGATCGCCTTGGCGCTGGCCGACGCGATCGACACCACGCCGTTGTCGGCGATGTCGACCTGGGCGCCGGTCTGCTCCTGGATCGCGCGGATCGTCTTGCCGCCGGGGCCGATGATGTCGCGGACCTTGTCCGGCTTGACCTGGACGGTGACGATGCGCGGCGCGTAGATCGACACCTCGTCGCGCGCCGCCGAGATCGCCGCGTCCATCTTGTCGAGGATGTGCAGGCGGCCGCGCTTGGCCTGCTCGAGCGCCTCTTCGAGGATCTTGCGGGTCAGGCCGTCGACCTTGATATCCATCTGCAGCGCGCACACGCCGCGCCGGGTGCCGGTGACCTTGAAGTCCATGTCGCCGAGGTGATCCTCGTCGCCCAGGATGTCCGACAGGATGACGTAGTCGTCGCCTTCCTTCATCAGGCCCATCGCGATGCCCGAGACCGGCGTCTAGGTCGGCACGCCGGCGTCCATCAGCGCGAGCGAGCCGCCGCACACCGAGGCCATCGACGAGCTGCCGTTGGACTCGAGGATGTCGGACACGACGCGGATCGTGTACGGGAAGTCCTCGTACACCGGCACGATCGCCTCGACGCTGCGCTCGGCGAGGAAGCCGTGGCCGACCTCGCGGCGCGACTGGCCGCGCAGCGGCTTGACCTCTCCCGTCGAGAACGGCGGGAAGTTGTAGTCCATGTAGAACGTCTTCTTCTGGTCGCCGAGCAGCGTGTCGAGCTTCTTATCGTCGTACTTGGTGCCGAGCGTGACGGCGACCAGCGCCTGGGTCTCGCCGCGGGTGAACAGCGCCGAGCCGTGCGCGCGGGGCAGCACGCCGGTCTCGACCGAGATCGCGCGGACCTCGTCGAGGTCACGGCCGTCGATCCGCTTGCGGGTCGCCAGCGTGTTGCCGCGGGCCCACTTCTTCTGCAGCTTGCTGAACGCGCCGTCGAAGTCCTTGTTGCGGCCGGCCCATTGCTTGCCCTCGCCGGTCAGCTGCTCGCGCAGCTCGAGGTGCAGCGCCGAGATGCCGTCGCGGCGCTGGCGCTTGTCCTTGATCGACATCGCCTTGCCGAGCCGGTCGAAGCCCAGCTCCTTGACCTTGGCCGCCATCGCCTCGTCGGCGACGGGCGGGGTGAACGCCCGCTTCTCCTTGCCGTTGGCCGCGCGGAGCCGCTCCTGCAGCGCGATCAGCGGCTGGACCGCCTCGTGCGCGAACATCAGGGCGTCGATGATGACGTTCTCCTGCAGCTCCTCCATCTCGCCCTCGACCATCATGATCGCGTCCTTGCTGGCCGCGACGATGATGTCGATGTCCGACTTCTCGCGCTCGGCGAACGTCGGGTTGGCGACGAACTGGCCGTCGATCCGGCCGACGCGGACGCCGGCGAGCGGCCCGCCCCACACCAGGTCCGAGATGTGCAGCGCGCACGACGCGCCGGTCATCGCCAGCACGTCGGTCGGGTTCTCGCGGTCGAACGAGATCACGTTGGCGATGATCTGCGTGTCGATGAACCAGCCCTTGGGGAACAGCGGGCGGACCGGGCGGTCCATCAGGCGGGCGACCAGGATCTCGTCGTTGGTCGAGCGGCCCTCGCGGCGGAAGAAGCTGCCGGGGATCTTGCCCGACGAGTAGAACTTCTCCTGGTACTCGCAGGTCAGCGGCATGAAGTCGATCTCGCGGGGCGACTGACTGCCCGTCGCGGCGACCATGACCATGCTGTCGCCACAGCGAATGATGACCGAGCCACCGGACTGCTTGGCCCACTTACCGGTCTCGACCGAGATCTCTTTACCGCCGACAACGACGGTCTCACGAACAAACGGCATACGCGTCCTCTAGGTTGGTCACGTCGCCGGCCGGGCATCGTGGCCTGGTCCCTCTGTCCAACCTCTCGATCCGGTATTTCCGATGATCTCGAGAGGCTCGACGGAACGATCAAACCAGCGCGATTCCTTGAGTCGACAACGCGAAGTAACGAGTCTTCTTGGTTCGGAGGGCGGTATGGCACACTCGCGCCAAAAAGAAAAGATCCCGTAACCACGATGGGATACGGGATCTGAACGCTGTGCTATCGACTGGAAAAACGCTGCGAGGAGACCCGCAGCGCGTTTTTCAGCGGCGGAGACCGAGGGTCTCGATCAGCTTCCGGTAGCGGTCGAGGCTCTTGCGCTTCAGGTAGTCGAGCAGCGCGCGGCGCTGGCCGACCATCTTGAGCAGGCCGCGCCGGCTGTGGTGGTCCTTGTGGTTGCTCTTGAGGTGCTCGGTCAGGTGCGCGATCCGCTCGGACAGCAGCGCGACCTGGACCTCGGGCGACCCGGTGTCACCCGGGGTCTGCTGGAACTTGGAGATCGTCTCGGCTTTGCGAACAGTAGAAACAGGCATGGCAGGACTCCAGTCACCGACGGCCGCGCCCAGTCTGGCGAGCGAGTGCCGCGGTCGGGGCGCAGATTGGGCGAAACCGCGCCGTGGGTCAAGCGCCAGAGGCTGGGTGATTCGCGGGGGCATTCACCGGGGCGCTGGCCGCGTGGCTCGCCCGGCTCAGCTCCGGAAACGCCCGGTCGTAGACCGTCCGGCCGTCCTCGGGGTGGGCCACGGCGAGCAACCTGCCCTGCCCGTCGTTCAGCTGGAACCGGGCGAGCCCGGCGGCGCCGAACGCCTCGACCGGCAGCTGCAGGCCGTTGAAGATCATCGCGACCAGCTCGGGGTCGGTGACCGCGAGCCTGGGCAGGTCGGTCGCCTCGGCCACCGGGATCAGCTTGCCGGGGTCGAGCGCGTCGAGCGCGACCGCGTCGGCCAGCGTGAACCGGCCGCTGCGGGTCCGGCGCAGCTCGGTCAGGTGCGCACCGGGCCCGAGCGCCTCGCCGATATCGGCGACCAGGCTGCGGATGTACGTGCCCTTGCTGCAGTCGACCGCGATCCGGAACCTCGGCGGCGCGAAGTCGACGAGCGCGAGCCGGTCGATCCGGATCCGGCGCGGCGCGCGCTCGACGTCCTGGCCGGCGCGCGCGGCGTGGTACAGCCGCTGGCCGCCGAGCTTGATCGCCGAGTACATCGGCGGGACCTGGTCGAGCTCGCCGGTGAACCGGGCGAGCACGGCGAGCACCGCGTCGCGGCCGAGCGCCGCATCCACCGGGCGCTCGTCGAGCACGCGGCCGGTGCGGTCGAGCGTGTCGGTCGTGACGCCGAGCAGGCCTTCGGCCTCGTAGGCCTTGTCGTCGGCGAGCAGGAACTGGGCGATCTTGGTCCCCGAGCCCAGGCAGATCGGCAGGACGCCGGTCGCGATCGGGTCGAGCGTCCCGCCGTGGCCGGCCTTGACCCCGCCGAGCGCGCGCCGGACCTTGTCGACCACGGTGGTCGACGACAGGCCGCCGGGCTTGTCGATCACGAGGACGCCATGCATGCGCGGCTCAGTTCAGGCTGTTGATCCAGCTGGTGACCAGCGAGACCAGCGCCGGGTCGGTCATCTCGCTGCCGTCGTCGGGCATGTGGTGGTTGCCGGTCGCCGTGATCGGCGCGTTGATCCGGAAGCTCAGGATCGAGTGCGCCGGATCCTTGGGCACGATCACCTTGGTCAGCATCGTGGTGCCGTCGGTCAGCGGGACCGCGGCGGTGACGTTGGTCGTGGTCGCGTAGGCCGGCGTCTGCGCCAGGGTCGCGAGCTTGCCGACCTCGAGCCGCAGCACCATCGGCGTGTTGCCCTGGACGCTCGACGACGGGTTGTGGCAGTGGCCGCAGTTGGCGTGCAGGTAGCCGAGCAGGCTCTGCTGGTCGGCCGTCGCGTCGGCCGGGAACGGATAGTGCGCGCCGCGCGTCGGCGCGGGCGGCGACTTCGACAGCCAGCCCATCGCGTCGATCTTGTCGAGGTCGAGCAGGCCGTTGGGGTCGGTGTGGTCGAGCTGGATCGCGCCGAACCCGAGCACGCGGCTCGGCGCGAGGTTATCGTGGCAGTAGCGGCACTCGGCCCGCGACGGGATGTCGTGCGCGGTGCCGTTGGCGTTCATCCGGCCCATGGCGATCGGCGCGGCCGCGTCCTGCGCCTGGTTCCACGCGAACGAGATGTAGAACCACGAGCTCGGCTGGGCCTCGTCGGCGGCGATCTTGGTGATGTAGCGGGTCTCGACCCGCACGCCGTCGCGCGTGAACTCTTTCCACAGCCGGGTGCCGACCGGGAACACCCAGTGGTCGGGGTCGCTCGTGTCGATCTTGGCGCCGGCCGGCAGCATGATCCAGCGCCGCTTGGTCGCGGTGTCGGCCCACAGCGCGAAGCGCGGCACGTACGCGTGGGCGTCGGCGCTGATCTGCTGGCAGCCCGGATCGCTGCACAGGCCGGTGTCGGCCAGCGTGTGCGGATCGTTCGGCGTGCCGGGGGCGGCGTCGGCCGGGGCGTCCGACGCGGCGTCGATCACCACGGCGTCGGGCGCCGCCGAGCCACCGCTGCCACAGCCCACGGCGGCCAGACAGATCGCGAAACACTTCATGCGCGGCAAGTTCACGCGCGCGAGGGTATCACTAGCGGACGGGCTCGCGGATCGGCACGTTTGCGCGCTCGGTCACACGCTGGCCGGGGCGGTTGAACGACTGCTCGAGGGCGCGGACCACGCGGTCCTTGACCTGGGCCAGATCGCCCGGCATGTGGCAGCCGCCGGCGCCGGGGTGGCCGCCGCCGCCCAGCGTCATGCAGACCTTGCCGACGTCGACCTTCTCGCTGCGCGACCGCATCGACACCCGGACGCCGCCGCCCTTGGCGGTGGTCAGCAGCACGCCGACCTGGACGCCCTCGACGTTGCGCGCCCAGTTGACCATGCCCTCG
>DASWOO010000573.1:0-1938 GCA_036404335.1 Kofleriaceae bacterium | reverse complement strand
CACCGGTACAGCGACAACGAGTTGGTGCTCGATGGCGCCGATGTCGGGTTCGCGCGCTACGTGCGGTTCGGCGTGCCGGTGCCGCGCTGGCAGCTCGGCTGGGACGTCGAGGGCGAGCGCTCGGCCATCGCCGATCATCTGGCGACGCTGGAGATCCCGCTGACCGCCGAGCAGGCGGCGCACCTGACGCACGTGACGGCGCGGATCCACGGCGCGGTCAAGCAGCACCTGACGCTGAAGATCAACGGCCGCAAGCCGGGCAAGGACGCGCGGATCGAGCTGGTCGATGGCTGGTTCACCGTCTCGATCCCGGTGGCGCGCGGCTACTTCACCGCCGGCGAGAACCAGCTGGTGCTCGAGACCTCCGGCAGCGATGACACGATCTCGGTGGCGTGGATCCGGTTCGGCAGCTCGATCAGCGGCCGCGATCCGCGGGCCGACCACGCGTTCGATCCGGCGCACGACGCGCTGACGCTCGCGAAGAACGCCGCGCTCGCCTGGTACGTCACCGTGCCCGACGGCGGCAACTTCGTCGCCACGGTCGCCGCGCCGTGCAAGGTCGAGCTGCGCGCCCGGGCGAGCGACGGCAGCTTTGCCGGGGGCCTCCTGACCGCGCAGAACCCGCGGGTCGACCTGGGCGCGATGGCCGGGCGGGTGGTCGCGCTGAGCCTGACCGCGCGCGACTGCCCGCGCGCGACGATCGAGGCGCCGCGGATCACGATCCACGGCCCGGCACCCGCGGAGCTGCCCGCGGCCCCGCCGCCGCGCTTCGTCATCCTGTGGGTGATGGACGCGCTGCGCGCCGACAAGGTCCCGATCTTCACGCCGGGCGCGCGGGCGCAGACGCCGAACCTCGAGGAGCTGGCCAAGACCAGCACGGTGTTCCGCCAGTACTACGTCCAGGGCAACGAGTCGCAGACCAGCCACTCGAGCGTGTGGACCGGCCTCTATCCCGCGGTCCACAACGTGCGGCTCGCCGGCGTCGGTGGGGTCTGGCAGATCGGCGCGCAGTTCGAGGTGCTCGCCCAGCAGGTCGCCAGCGCGCACTACACGACCCTGGCGGTGACCGGCAACGGCTACGTCAACGAGGACGGCGGCTACGCGCGCGGGTTCAGCGAGTTCCGCAACATGATGCGCGAGACCGGCGTCGAGAACGGCATCATCTACGGCCAGCAGATCGTCGACGCCGCGCTCGCCAAGCTCGACAAGCACCGCGACGCGCCGGCCTACCTGTTCCTGGGCACGATCGATACGCACGGGCCATGGATCGCGCGCAAGCCGTGGATCGACATCTACTCGCCGGGCCCGTACCACGGGCCGTTCCAGGAGTTCGGCACCGCCAAGGATCTCGGGTTCAAGGCCGGCTCGATGGGCTGCAGCATCATCCCGCCGCCGGCCGACGTGGAGCGGCTGCGCGCGATCTACGACTCGGCGATCAGCTATCACGATCAGCAGGTCGGCCGGCTGGTCGCGCAGCTCCAGGCGTGGGGCATCTGGGATCAGACGATGCTGATCATCACCGCCGATCACGGCGAGGAGCTGTTCGAGGATCAACGCTGTGGCCACGGCGGCTCGCTGCGCGACTCGCTGGTCCGCGTGCCGTTCCTGGTCCACGATCCGGCGCGGTTCCCGGCGGGCACGGTCGTCGACGAGGGCGCCGAGGGCGTCGACGTGATGGCGACCGTGCTGACCGCGATCCACGCGCCGGTGCCCGACGCGGCGCAGGGCGCGGCGCTCGAGCCGCTGGCGCAGGGCGTCGGGCGCGGCTGGGCGCGGCCGTCGTACGCCTCGCAGTACGAGTACGCGCACGGCATGCGGATCGGCCGGTGGAAGATCCGGGTCGGTACCCACGGCGTGGCGATCGTCGGCGACCTGGTCGGCGATCCCGGCGAGAAGCTCGACCACGCGCCGAGCCACCCGGTCGAGCGCCGGATGCTG
>DASWOO010000572.1:0-16977 GCA_036404335.1 Kofleriaceae bacterium | reverse complement strand
GATCCTGACCGGCCGGTTCGACCAGTACCAGCCGGTCGCGACCACGCTGCCCGAGGCGATGCGCGTGTCCGGCCGCCGGACATACAGCGCGATCCCCGGCGAGGTCACGCGCTACGTGGGCGACGTCCTGATCGGCCGCGGCATCGACCGGCCGACCGTGATCCACACCGACTGGGAGCAGGAGGACGTCGGCGATCACGTCAGCGCCGGCGCGACCACGCAGGCCGGGCTCCGCGCGCTGACCGACGCCGCGGGCGCGCCGAGCTTCGTCTGGCTGCACTACTTCGACGTCCACGAGCACCACCAGATCAAGGTGACCGCCGAGCAGCTCGCCGAGGTCCACGACCCGGGCGGCAAGGGGGTGCACGCCTACCGCGCGCTGCTCCGGCAGATCGATCGCGAGGTCGGCCGCCTGCTCGACGAGCTCGACGCGCGCGGCCTGTCCGATCAGGTCATCATCGCGTTCGCCAGCGACCACGGCGAGGCGCTGGGCGATGACCCGCGGCTCGGCGAGACCCACGGTCGGGTCGCCTACGGCCCGCTGGTGCAGATCCCGCTCGCGCTGCGCGTCCCGGGCGTGGCGCCGGGACAGCGCACCGATCACGCGTCGCTGGTCGACCTCGCGCCGACCCTGCTCGGCCTCGTCGGCACCCCGGACGCGATCCGGCCGCTCGACGGCATGGACCTGTTGCCGGCGATGCTCGACGCGGGCGACGCGCTGCGGCCGCGCACCCGGGCGACCGTGATCCACGAGGAGTCGCAGTGGTCGGTGGTCGACTGGCCGTATCAGCTGCTGGTCAAGCCCGCCGACAACCTGGTCGAGCTGTACGCGCTCGACGTCGATCCGGCCGAGCGCACCGACCTGGCCGCGTCGCTGCCCGACGTGGTCAGCCGGCTCAAGGCGCGCTACGCGGAGGCGCCGGACGTGCGCGTCGATCGAACACCAGCCGGACGAACGTGGCGAGAGCAGCGAGCGCAACCGCCGCCGCGCCGTGCGCTGCCATGAGCAACAGCGGCGACATGTAGCCGGTGAACCGCGGCACGACCGGCGCGACCTCGGCGCCCCCGACCGCGGCCCACGCGCCCGCCGCGGTGACCGCGAACCCGGCCGCGGCGAACGGCAGCGCGAGCTGCGCGGTCGCGACCCGCCACAGCGCGGTGCGCCGGGCGCCGAACCAGGTCGCGGCACCCGCGAGCGCGAGCAGCGGCAGCCACACCAAGTACATGTCGCGCCCGGCCGGCTTGTAGATGTACGGCGCCGACAGCGTCGGCTCGCCGCGGATCGCGATCAGCGCCACGCAGCCGAGCGCGAACCACCACGGCGCCAGCCACCACGCGCGCGTGGTCCACATCGTCAGGCCGAGGCCGGCGGCGAGCACGAGCAAGGCGATCGCGCCGCCGCCTAGCGCCAGCGCCGGCAGGGCGTCGTCGGCGGCGAGCGGGTGGGCGAGCGCGGCGGTCAGCGGCCGGCCGCGCGCGCCGGGCGCGGGCGCGAGGCCGGTCGAGTCGGCGATCGCGCGCGCGACGTCGACCAGGTGGACGAGGCCGGCGGTCACGGCCGCGACGCCGGGGCCGGCGATGCAGCCCTCGACCTGGCGCAGCTCGCGCTCCTCGCCGCCGTGGCCGCCGCCGGGCAGGTGGCCGTGGTCGGACAAGAGGAACCAGCGCGCGTCGGGCGCGGCGGCGAGCAGCTGACCGAGCACGCCGTCGGCGTGGCCCGCGGCGGCGCGGTACGCGGCCGAGTCGCCGCCGTGCTGGTGGCCGGCGGTGTCGACCTCGAGCACGTGGACGAACACCAGCGGCGCGTCGCTCTGCACCGCGGTCATCGCCCGCGGCAGCCACTGCGCGGCCCACGCGGCCGGCGCGGCGTCGGCGACCTGCTTCGGATCCGCCGGATCCGCCGCCGGCTCGACGCGCGAGAAGCCGAGCGAGCGCACGATCCAGCCGTGGTTCTCGGCCACCGCCCAGCTCCCGGCGATCCGCGACGGGATGCCCTGCAGCGGCGGGATCAGCGGGCGCTCGTAGCGATTGACGATGCCGGTCTGCTGCTGGGTCAGCCCCGACCACAGGCTGACCTCGATCGGCAGCGACACCGTCGGGAACCCGACGTCGATTGTCGCGCGCACGCCGCGCGCGCATGCCGCGCCCCAGACCGGCAAGCTCGCCGCGACCTCGGCGGACAGCCCGTCGATCAGCACGACGCGGGTCCGGGCGACCGGCGCGAGCCCGGGAGCTGTGGGCTCGGCCGAGCCGGCGAACGCCGCGGGCTCGCTCGGGACCGCGTCCCAGTGCGTGATATCGCGGAGCAAGCGTCGGCGCACCTGGGGCAGCTGCCATGCGAGCGCCGCGAGCACGACGGCGATGGCGAGGGCGGCGATCCGCTGCATCGCGCTAGTTTGCGTCGTCGACCGTCGCGTCGGGAAGGGGCGGCAGCGCGCCGAGCGGCGCGCGCCACGGCTCGTCCGCGAGCAGCTCGACCGGCAGCAGCCTCAGCAGCGATGGCAGGACGATGCCCTCGGTGACCAGCGGCATGTGCGAGTACTGCGCGCGGATGTACACCGAGCGCGAGGTCTTCGCGGCCGCCGGCCAGGTGTCGTACGTCGGCGGGAACCGGTCGATGGTCAGGGTCTCGGGCAGCTTGTCGGCGACCGACTCGGTGGCGAGCAGGGTATCCTCGCCGACGAAGATCAGCCGGTGGCGCGGCGACGACCGCATCCAGCCGACGATCGCGTCCTCGTCGCCGTACATCGCGTCGACCATGACCAGCTGGTCGAGCGTCGGCTCGTCGAGCCAGCTCTGCAGCGTGCGAAACGCGCCGGAGTGGCCGACCGCGAACGTGCCGGCCGCGCCGCGCATCGCGCCGGTCGCGTCCTCGACGATCTGCAAGAGCTCGCCCAGGCTCGGATAGTTGACCGGGATCTTCTGCGCGATCGGCGCCTCGGGGACGATGAACAGCGCGTTGAGCGCCGACAACGCGAACTGCTGCGGCAGCTGGTGGCCGGTCCACGCCGTATCGGCGTCGTCGAAGTAGCCGTGGATGTAGACCACGGTCGCGCCGGTGTCGGCGCGGTAGCTCGCCGGGATCCAGACGTGGATCGGGCCGCGCGGGCCGTCGATCCGGACGTGGCGGCCGGCGGCGACCGCGGCCTGCAGCGGCGTGGGTGGGGCGTCGGGCACGGCCGTCGCCGGCCGCAGCGTGTCCGCGAGCGCGCCGCCGAGCCACGACACGCCGAGCGCGGCGCCGGTGACCAGGGCGAGCCCCGCGATCGCGGCCAGCGCCGTGCGCCCTCGATGCACGCGCGAAGCGTAGCTCAGGACGCGCCGCCGCGCAGCACCTGCAGCGACGACCGCAGCCGGGCGCGCTCGGCGGGCTCGAGCGCGGCGCGCAGCAGCGCCGAGCCCGGGCAGCGCACGAGCCCCGCCTCGCAGGTCGCGACCGCGGCGTCGTGCAGCCCCAGCGCCTTGAGCAGGGCGGTCTTCTCGTAATACAGGTCCTCGATCAGCCAGTGCTCGTCGTCGGCGAGCATCCGCAGCGCGGCCTCGATCGCGCGCAGCGCCTCGCGCGGCCGGCCCAGGTCGCCCAGCACCGCGCCGCGCCAGTACAGGCACTCGGCGCGGACCGGCGCGCGATGCAGCGCCATCTCCACCGCCGCGAGCGCCGAGATGTCGTCGTGGATCGCCGACGCGACCTGGCACTTGATCAGCCACCCCTCGACCGAGTTGGGCCGCAGGCTCAGCGCCTGGTTGACCGCGACGTTGGCCTCGGCGAGCAGCGCCTCGTCGGTCTCGCCGAGCAGCGACCGCGCGCGGTCGAGCAGGCGGTCGAACTCGGTCTCGGACAGCGCCTGCACGCCGGTCACACTAACACGCAGATCTGCATGCTGCGACTTGCTTCGAGTCACAGCCGGGTCGCACCTCGCTAACCCAGGAACGCAGACAGGATCGGCGACCGCCGCTTGCCGAGCAGGTCATCGATCATGTCCTGGATCTGCGTCCGGATCTGGTCGGCCAGCCGGTTGACCAGCAGCCGGTCCTCCGCGGCGGCCGGGCCGTGCGCGCGGCCCAGGTCGATCGGCGCGCCGAACGCGACGAACCACTTGCTCGGCAGCGGCAGGAGGCCCGCCGGGCCCAGCCACGGGAACGTCGGCGTCACCGGGATCCACGGGATGCCGATGTTCTTGGCGAACCACGTCACCTTGCCGAGCATCGGCGCGGCTTCCTCCGCCCCGACGACCGCGACCGGGATGATCGGCGCCCCGGTCCGCAGCGCGAGCTTGACGAACCCGCCGCGGCCGAACCGCTGCAGCCGGTAGCGGTCCTTCCACAGCTTGCCCATCCCCTTCTCGCCCTCGGGGAACACGGCGACCAGCTCGTCCTTGAGCAGCAGGCGCTCGGCGTTCTCGGGGTCGGCGCGCACGCCGCCGATCCGGTTCATGATCGGCCCGAGGAACGGCAGGTGGAACACCGTGTCCTCGACCAGCGGCCGGACGTCGCGCCGCGCCGGGTGATCGCGCCGCACCGCGTGCATGACCATCGCGCTGTCGTAGGGCAGCGAGCCGGCGTGGTTGGCGACCAGGAGCGCGCGGCCCTTGGCCGGGATGTGCTCGAGGCCCGAGGCCTCGACCCGGAACCACCGCGAGTACAGGAACTCGAACAGCCACTCCCAGCGCGCCGTCGCGCGCGGATCGCGGCCGAAATCGTCGACGATGTCGCTGCGGCCCCACATCGCGAGCGACCGCCACCGCCGCCAGATGCCCTCGAACGGCAGCCGGCGGCGCAGGTCGATCGGGAACACCGGCGTGCGCTGCTGCTCGATCCGGCGCTCCAGCTCGCGGAGCTCGGCCTCGCCGTCCTCAGACCGCGGCCGCGCCGGGGCGTGATCCGCCGGCCGCGCCGCCTGCTCGCCGAGGTACACGTCGTCGCCCAGGAACGCCAGGTCGCGATCCGGCCACGCCGAGGCGTCGGGCACCCGCGGGTCCGCGTCGCCGTACCAGTCGTCGTCGCCGCCATCGGGGAGGCCGCCGTCGGGGAGGCCGCCGTCGGGGAGGCCGCCGTCGGGGGGATCGTGATCGTCGGTCATGCCTGGGCTCGCGTCACGTCGGTTGCGCCATCCTCGGGGGCCACGCCGAGGAAGTCCAAGATCGTGCGTTTGATCGAGAACCGGGCGGTGAAGTCGAGCCCGGTCCGCGCCTTGTCGCCGTCGGCCACGCACAGGTACAGCAGGAAATCGAGGAAGCTCGGCGGCGAGCCGACCAGCTGCGTCGTCCACAGCACCTTGGTCAGCTGGCGCGCGACGATCTGCGGCATCGGGATCGGGACCCGGCCGAGCAGCGCCAGCACGGTCGTGTATGGCAAGACGCCCTTGCCGACGATGTTGAACGCGCCGGTCGCGCGCGACTCGACGGCGCGCTGCAGCGCGTTGGCCGCGTCCTGCTCGTGGACGAACTGCATCAGCGGATCATGGCCCATCATCACCGGCGCGACCGGCCGGGAGAAGAACCGGGTGTACATGTTCGACACCGTCGGCCCCAGGATCGGCGCGAACCGCAAAGTCGCGACCTCGACCCGCGGATGCTCCTTGGCGAACCGCTGGACCTGCCGGTCGGCGCGGACCTTGTCGTTGACGAACCGCGAGTCGCGGTGACCGCGCAGCTCGGCGTCCTCGGTGAGGAAGTTGGGGTTCTTGGGGTGCGCGCCGTAGATCAGCGTGGTCGAGACCATGACCAGCCGGCGCGGCTCGACGCCGGCGCACGCGTTGAGCACGTGCATCGTGCCGACATCCTCGAGCTCGTGCGCCCACTCCGAGGCGTGGGTCGGGTGCGACAGGAACGCGCCGTGGACGAGCGTGTCGACGCGGTGGCGCTCGAGCAGGGTCGCGAGCTCGCCGTCGACCGTCGGCTGGGTCAGGTCGAGCTTGACGAACTCGGTCTTGCCGCCGGGCGCGAGCGCGGGCGGCCGGATATCGAGCGCGAGCACGCGGCCGTAGCGCGGATCTTCTTCGAGCCGGCGCAGCAGCTCGCTCCCCAGGTAGGTGCACGCGCCGGTCACCGCGACGACCCGGCCGCCGGGGCCTGCGGCCACGCGGGGCGCTGCGGACGGAGAAGACGCCATGCGCGCCTTATAGCGCAAGTCCGGTCAGACGGGTGTGCTAGCGATCCAGTCGTGGAACCGGTGATCGCGGTCTTGCCGCCCGACGTGATCGACCAGATCGCCGCGGGCGAGGTGATCGAGCGGCCGGCGTCCGTCGTCAAGGAGCTGGTCGACAACGCGATCGACGCCGGGGCGACGGCGATCACCGTCGAGGTCGCGGGCGGCGGCCGGGGCCTGGTCCGCGTCAGTGATGACGGATGCGGGATGAGCGCGCCGTCCGCGGTGCTGGCGTTCGAGCGCCACGCGACGTCCAAGCTGCGGGTGGTCGACGACCTGTGGGGCATCGCGAGCATGGGGTTCCGCGGCGAGGCGCTGCCGTCGATCGCCAGCGTGTCGAAGCTGTGCCTGGTCACCCGGCGGGCCGGCGACGACGTCGGCACCCGGGTCGTGTTCGAGGCCGGCCGGCTGGTCTCGGTCAGCGACACCGGCACGCCGGTCGGGACCACGGTCGAGGTCTCCGATCTGCTGTTCAACCTGCCGGCGCGGCTCAAGTTCTTGAAGGGCGAGGCGACCGAGGCGTCGCACGTGACCGAGCTGATGGGCAAGGTCGCGATGGCGTTCCCCCGGCTGCACGTCCGGCTCAAGCACAACGGGCGGACCGCGCTCGACATCCCTCCGGATCGCGACGGCCTGGCCCGGGCGCAGGCGCTGCTCGGCGCGCGGGTCGCCCAGCGGCTGGCGCCGGCGATCGGCGAGGAGTCCGGCGTGCGGGTCACGGCCTACCTGGGTGCGCCGGAGCTGGCGCAGGCGACCACGCGCGGCGTGCAGCTGTTCGTCGGCCGGCGGCCGGTGCGCGACCGCGGGCTCCTGCACGCGCTGGCCATGGGCTACGGCGAGCTGGTGCCGCGCGGGCGCTACCCGCTGGCGATCGTGCTGGTCGACGTGCCGGCGGGCGCGGTCGACGTCAACGTGCACCCGCAGAAGCTCGAGGTCCGGTTCTCCGACGCCGGCGCGGTCACCGCCGCGGTGCGGCATGTGGTGCAGGCCGGCGTCGCCGCCGCGGGCTGGCGCGCCGAGGCGGGCGGGTCGGGGCCGGTCCAGGTGCTGGCGAGCGTGGCGCCGCCGGCGCTGCCGTTCGACGGCCACGCGGCCACGCCGCTGGCCGATCGCCACGTGGCGCAGATGCGGTCGCGGCAGGTCGCGCTCGGGTTCGGCGCGCGCGGCGGCGACGCCGAGCCGGCCGTGCCTTGGCCGGTGATGCCGCCGCCGGTGGTGCAGCGCTCGCTGGACCTGCCGGAGCCGGCGAAGGCGCCTGCCGAGGCGGGCACCGACGCGAGCGCGCCGCGCGTCCACCCGCGCGACTGGGCGCGCAGCCTGCGGGAGCAGACCAAGGCGGCGCGCGAGCCGACGGAGCCTGCGCCGCCTGCGCCGCCGGCGCCACCGGCCGTGTCGTCCGGGCAGGCTTTCGGGCCGGCCGCGTCGTCCGGCTTCCGCTACGCGGTGCCGCCGGGCTCGGATCAGCCGGATCTGTACGCGAAGGCGCGCTACGCCGCCGAGCCGGGCGCGGCGATCCCGAGCCTGGGCCCGCCGCCGGCGCCGAGCCCGCCGCCCGAGCCGGTGGCGGCGGCCGAGCCCGGCTACTTCGCTCGGCTGCGCTACCTGGGCCAGGTCGATCTGACGTACCTGGCGTGCGACGGCGACGGCGAGCTGGTGCTGATCGACCAGCACGCCGCCCACGAGCGGGTCGAGCTCGCCCGGCTGCGCGCGCGCCACGCCAGCGACGGCGGACCGCGGGTCGCCGTGCAGAACATGCTGTTCCCGGTCACCCTCGACGCCACGCCCGCCCAGCTCGCGCTGGTCGAGCGGGTCGGCGGCCTGCTCGCCCAGGTCGGCTTCGAGGTCGAGCCGTTCGGCCCGGCGACCCTGGCGGTCAAGGCGGTGCCGGCGAGCATGACCCGCGGCCACGCCGACCCGGCGCAGCTGCTGGTCCGGCTGCTCGAGGACTGGGCCGAGGCCGGCGCGCCGAACGACCCGGCGCAGGCCGACGCCGAGCGGGTCGACGCGCTGCTCGGCGCGATCGCCTGCCACTCGGTGGTCCGCGCGGGCGACCGGCTGACCCCGCGCGAGGCCGAAGACCTGCTGCGCCAGCTCGACGGCGTCGACCTGAGCCTGCCGGCGCCGCACGGCAAGGCCGTGCTGCTGCGCCTGGCGCTCGGCGAGATCGGCCGCCGGTTCGGCCGGTAGGGTAAGCTGGAGCCGTGTCCGCCGCGCCCCGGCTCGTCGTCGTCGTCGGCCCCACCGGGGCGGGCAAGACGCGCCTGGCGATGGCGCTCGCCGCGCAGACCGGCGGCGAGGTGGTCTCGGCCGACTCGCAGCAGGTCTACTCCGGCATGGACATCGGCACCGGCAAGGTGACCGCCGCCGAGCGCAGCGCGGTCCGGCACCACGTGGTCGACGTGGTCCAGCCCGACGAGGAGATGACCGCCCAGCGGTTCGTCGAGCTCGCCGACCAGGCGATCACCGACGCGTGGCACCGCGGCCGCACGGTCATCGTCTGCGGCGGCACCGGCCTCTACGTCCGCGCGCTGCTGCTCGGCCTGTTCGCCGGGCCACCGGCGTCGCCCGAGCTGCGCGCCGCGCTGACCGAGCGGGGGGAGCGCGACGGCAGCGCCGCGCTGCACGCCGAGCTGGTCCGGGTCGATCCGGCCGCCGCGGCCAGGATCGACCGCAACGACGGCAAGCGGATCATCCGCGCGCTGGAGGTCTTCCAGCTGACCGGCGAGCCGATGAGCGTCCACCAGGCGCGCCACGACCACAAGTCGACCCCGCGGCGGTACGCCGCGCAGCTGGTCGGCCTCTCGCCCGCCCGCGAGGCGCTGTACGCCGCGATCGACCGCCGGGTCGACGCGATGCTCGAGGCCGGCCTGGAGCACGAGGTCGCCGCGCTGCGCGCCGCGGGCTACCGGCCGCCACTCCGGTCACAGCAGGCGATCGGTTATGCCGAGCTGCACGACGCGGCCGACGGCCGGGTCGACCGGGCCCGGGCGATCGAGCTGATCAAAAGGAATTCAAGGCATTACGCCCGGCGTCAGCTGTCGTGGTACCGCGGGGACAGCACGATCACCTGGCACGGGGATCCCGCCGCCGTTGACCTCGCCGACCTGGAGCGGTACCTAGCAGGGCGCTGACGGCGCGAATACGTATGGCCACCGAAACTGTCCCCACCCCGGTCGTCGCCGACCGGATGATCCTCGAGTTCGAGCGGCCGATCATCGACCTCGAGCGTAAGATCTCCGAGCTGCACCGGCTGTCGACCGACTCGATCGACTTCTCGAGCGAGATCCGCAAGCTCGAGCAGAAGGCGCGCAAGCTCCAGAAGGAGGTCTTCGCCGACCTGTCGGCGCAGCAGAAGGTCCAGCTGGCGCGCCACCCCGGCCGCCCGTACCTGATGGACTACGTCGGCCTGCTGATGGACGACTTCGTCGAGCTGCACGGCGACCGCAGCTTCCGCGATGACCCGGCGATCGTCGGCGGCATGGCCACGTTCGACGAGTACGAGGTCCTCGTGCTCGGCCACCAGAAGGGCCGCAACACCAAGGACAACATGCACCGGAACTTCGGGATGGCGCGTCCCGAGGGCTACCGCAAGGCCACCCGGCTGATGCGGCTGGCGTCGCGGTACCGCCGGCCGATCCTGTGCTTCATCGACACGCCGGGCGCGTACCCGGGGCTCGGCGCCGAGGAGCGCGGCCAGGCCGAGGCGATCGCCAAGGCGCTGCAGGTCATGGCCAGCCTCGAGTGCCCGATGATCTCGGTCGTGATCGGCGAGGGCGGCTCGGGCGGCGCGCTCGCGCTCGGCGTCACCGACCGGATCCTGATGCTCGAGTACTCGATCTACTCGGTGATCTCGCCCGAGGGCTGCGCGTCGATCCTGTGGCGCGACCCGGCCAAGATCAGCGAGGCCGCGACCCAGCTCAAGCTGACCGCGCCCGATCTGGTCCAGCTCGGCGTGTGCGACGAGATCATCCAGGAGGCGCCGGGCGGGGCGCACCGCAACGCCGCGGTCACCGCCGCCAAGCTACGCGCCGCGATCAAGCGGCACCTGCAGGAGCTGGTCGAGCTGCCGCCCGCCGAGCTGATCGAGCGCCGCTACCAGAAGTTCCGCAAGCTCGGTGCGTTCGTCGAGTCCCAGCCGTAGGTCGTCATGACGTACGAGCTCGTCCTGATCTCGGTGCTCATCGGCGCCGGCTATTGGGGCTGGTTCTTCCTGCGCAACCCGCCGGCCGGGTCGCTGATGTTCGGCGCGATGCAGGTCCTCGCCGCGCTGCTCGCCGGCCTGGGGCTGCTCGGCCGCCACGTCGACTCGGCGTGGATGGGCGTCGCCGGCGCGATCGGTGCCGGCACCGGCGCGTGCCTGCTCGTCGTCGGACCGATGGTCCGCCAGCTCGCGCGCCGGATGGTCGCCGCCGAGCGGCCGCGGCTCGCCGGCGCGCTGTTCGACCTCGCCGAGATCCTGGTGCCCGGCGCCGGGGTCGCCGAGGAGCGGGCCGTGGTCCGCGCGATGGCCGAGATCCGCGAGGGCCGGATCGAGCAGACCGTCGACGCCTTGACCGCCGCCCGGGAGCGCGCGCCGGCCGACGCCCGGCTCGCGATCGACGAGCGCATCGCGATGCTGTACCTCAGCGCGTACCGCTGGACCGACGCGATCGCCCACGCCGAGGCCACCTTGATCGAGCCGCGCGACGCGACGCGCGGAGGGGTGAATGCGGCGGCTCTGCCGGCCCAGGGGGGGCGGGAAGGCCCCCTGTCGAGCGACGGGACCTTGCGCGAGGCGCTCGGCCTGGCGCCGGCGGTGTGGGTCGAGCTGCTCGGCGCCTACGGCCGGATCGGCGACCTCGATCGCGCGGCGAGCATGCTGGTCCGGCTCGAGGACGCGTGCGCCGGCCGCGACGACGCCGCGCTGTGGATCCACCGCGCGCGGGTCATGTTCCTCGCGCTCGCCGGCCGGCTCGACGCCGTGCGCGGCATGGTCGCGCCGCGCCGGGCGCGCCACATGACCTCGGCGGCGCGGACCTACTGGGTCGCGGTCGCGCACGAGCACGGCGGCGACCGCGCGGCGGCGGTGGCGGCGTACCAGAAGGCGCGCCGGCGATCGCGCGGCCGGCCGCGGGCGCTGATCGATCGCGCGCTCGACCGGCTGGCGACCGCCGAGGCGCCGGCCGCCGAGCTCGGGGCCACGGCGCGCGAGGTCGTCGCCCGGATCGAGGCCGCGCCGCTGCCGGCGCCGGTCCGCACCCCCCGGCGGCCGGCCGCGCGCGGCACCTGGGCGCTGATCGCGGCGCTGGTCGGCGTGTGGCTCGGGATCACGCTCGGCGTGGGCGAGACCAACGACACCGGCGTGCTGGTCCGCGCCGGCGCGCTGGTCCACGACATGGTCGCGGGCGGCGAGTGGTGGCGGATGATCGCCTGCCTGTTCCTCCACGTCGGCCCGGTCCACCTGGTGCTCAACGTGCTCGGCCTGCGCGTGCTCGGCCGGCTCGCCGAGGAGCTGTTCGGCGCGTCGCGCACGATCGCGATCTACGCCGTCGCCGGCGTCGCCGGCTCGGTCGCCAGCTATTTGACCCAGACGGGGATGTCGGCCGGCGCGTCGGGCGCGGTGTTCGGCCTGCTCGGCGCGGTGTTCGTCGAGATCACGTGGCATCGTCAGCGCTACCGCGGCGCGTGGCAGCGCGGCATGTGGGGCGCGCTGGCGGTGATCACGGTCGGCCAGCTCGGCTACGGCTTTCTCTACCCGATGATCGACCAGTCGGCGCACGCCGCAGGGCTCGCCGCCGGCGTGCTGAGCGGCGTGATCCTGTCGCGCCACAGCCGGTGGTCGCGGCCGGCGGGGTATCTCGGCGCGGCGCTCGCCGTCGGCTTCGCCGCGACCTCGATCTACGCCGGCGCCCGGGTCGCGCGGACCTCGCTGGCCGACAGCCTGACCCGCGGCGGCCAGGTCCACACCCGGATCGAGCAGGTCGCGATCACGGTGCCGCGGTCGTGGCAGCGGGTCGAGCGTGCGGCCGGCGATCGCGCGCAGGGCGTCGAGCCGGCGCTGCCGGGCGTCTCCCAGGCCGACGGCTTCATGATGCTGCAGCTGAGCCGCGGCCCGGCCGAGCAGCCGGCGGCGCAGCTCGCGGCGTGGCTGGTCGGCCAGCACGACTGGGCGCAGCGGAACCTCGGCGACACCAGCCTCGCCGCCGACCGCACGGTCGCGCTGCCCGACGGCTGGGAGGGCAAGGAGCTGGTGATCGTCGCGCCGGCCGATGACCTTGGCTATCGCCAGCGCGACCGGCTGATCGTCTGCGGCCGGGGCTTTGCCGCGGCGACGATCCTCATCGCGATCCGGGTGCCCGAGACGGCTGCGAGGGCAGCGCCGGGCTTCGTGGCGGCGCTGATCGCCGGGACCTCGCCCGCGCCATGATCGGCAGCACCTCGCCGGCGCTGCGCGCGCTGTACATCCGCAGCGCGACGTAGAGCACGATCAGCGACCACACGAGCCAGACGATCGCCCACAGCCACACCGCCCAGGTCGCGGTGGTGCCGAAGGTCGCGGCCGCCATGTTGTGGGCGTCGGACGCGCCGGCGACCCGGCCGCCGACGACCTGCGATGGCCGGAGCAGGACGCGGATGTCGAGCAGCGCGTTGACGCAGGCCTGGGCGGCGATGAAGTGCGCGATCACCAGGCGCCAGCGGCCGGGGGCGAGGATCGCGGCGAGGCCGCAGCCGGCGCCGATCGCGGCGACCGCCCACGGCCCGAAGTGATCGCCGGGCGACTGGATCACCGTCGCGGCGCTGCCGAGCAGCAGGGCGGCGAGCCCGAGCAGCGCCCAGCGCGCGCGCCGCGCGTTCGGCGTGACCACCAGCAGCGCGGCGCCCCACAGCGGCGTGCCCATGTAGCCGGCGGCGGCGATCACCGCCTTGCCGACCGGCCCGGCCTCGGCCTGCGCGTAGGCCAGGCCGCTGGTGTCGCGGTAGATCATCACGTGGTCGAAGCCGGCGTTGCTGACCAGCATCGCCAGGCCGTGCGACAGCTCGTGGAACCAGGTCGCGAACAGCTTGAACGGGTAGAGCAGGACGCCGCCGAACGGCAGATCCCACAGGAGCAGCGACAGCAGCAGCGCGAACGCCAGGGTCCGCAGCTCGCGCGGCTCGGGCGTCACGGCGGGGCCTTGGCCGCGGGCGGCTCGGGCGGGGGCTCGGCCTTGATCACCGGCGCGGGCTCGGCCTTGGCCACCGGCGCGGGCTCGATCGTCGCTGCCACCGGCGCAGGCTTGGCCGCCTCGGTGGGCGGCAGCTGCGCCGGCTCGAACATGCCCTCGAACAGGTGCGTCGTCCGGTGCCGCACGGCGCTGCGCAGCCGGACCAGCTCCTTGGCGTCGAACCAGTGGCGCAGCGCCTCGCTCGGCCGCCGCGCCAGGTGCAGCACCTCGGACAGCTCGACGCCGGCGCTGCCGCCGCACACGAAGCCGATCAGCGCGCCGCACGCCGCGCCGCTGACCATGCCGCCGAGCGGCAGCGCCAGCCAGGCCAGCGAGTGGCCCGGCAGCTGGCCGTGCGGGATCGCCGCGATGATCACCAGACCGGCGCTGGCGGCGGCGTGCGCCCGCGCCCCGACGATGACCGCGCGCCTGCGGCCGCCGTCCATCGACGCATACGCGGTAAGCCGGCCGATGCCCCCGGCGGTGAACAGGGCGGCCATCCCCACGAACAGCGTGGTCAGCCGCAGGATCTTCATCCCGGGGACGTCCGGGTTGCCGACCCCGAGCTGGGCCAGGACCCAGACCGTGAACGACAGGGCCGGGACCTCGATGGCGATTCCCGTGGCCAACCCTTTCCAGAACCCCCAGCGGGGCTTGGGCGGAGAGATCCCCTCACGAGATCCACCAGTTAGGTTGGCAGGTCGGTGATCGGCCATGGCGACGAAGCCCACGAAATGCGCACCTTGGCCAGGAAGCCTAGGCGCTGGTTCAGCGTAGCATGGTCCGACGACGTCCTCGTTTTCCGACGTGGCCGTCACCGTGTTCCGCGATGTATCATCGCCCGAGGGCCGACGGATGACCGACCAATCAAGCACTGCCAACCGGAACAACGTTTACGCGGCGGCGCACTTTGCGCTCGAGCTGGACGACCTGAAGAACCTTGGCATGTTCCGGTCGATCGAAGGCGGCGGCATCAAGGCCGACGTCATGACCCACCAGACCGGCGGCACGTACGACCGCTGGCGCCAGCTGGGCAAGCCAAAGTTCGAGGACCTGAAGCTGTCGCTCGGCATGGCGATGTCCCAGCCGTTCTACGACTGGATCGCCCAGTTCTTCGCCGGCAAGGCCGTGCGCAAGGACGGCGCGATCGTCGCCGCCGACTTCTATTACAAGGAGCGCGCGCGGCGGAAGTTCACCAACGGCATGATCACCGAGCTGACCTTCCCCAAGCTCGATGGCTCGGACAAGAGCACGGCGTTCATGAACGTCGGGATCGCCGTCGAGGACATCCAGTTCGAGAAGGGCTCGGGCGCGCTCCTGGCGCAGAACTCCGGGCTCGAGGAGCAGAAGGCGTGGAAGGCGTGCAACTTCCGCTTCAGCCTCGACATCCTGCCCGACACCGCCACGCGCCGCGTGACCAAGGTCGACTCGTTCACGGTCAAGCAGACCGTCCTCGAGTACGCCTCGGGCGGTAGCCGGTGGGCGACCAAGACGCCGAGCGCGATGGACTTCCCGCAGCTGTCGTTCACGATGCCCGAGGCCGACGCGCAGCCGATCTTCGACCACTTCACCAAGCGCGGCGTGAAGGGCGAGGTCCCGGGTCGGTTCAACGGCCAGCTCGAGACCTACGATAACCAGCAGCAGACCGTGTTCACCTTACAGTTCTTCAACTGCGACGTGCTCAACGTGGCGCCGGACAAGTCGGACTCGACGACGGAAGAGATCAAGCAGGTCAAGGTCGATCTCTACGTCGAGAGCATGGCGTTCAAGTACAACGCCTGAAAGTCGAAGTTAGTCGAGGCTAGCGAGCCGCGCTCAGGACATGAGCGCGGCCTTTCGTTTACTTCCTAGTTGCAGCGCGCCTGGCTGTGCAGCGACTGCCAGCGCTCGATCGCCTCGCACTTCGCCGCGCCGAGGATCTCCGCGACGGCCTCGAGCTCGTCGGGATCACTCGCGAACGCGCCGACCGGCGTGAGCACGAACGCCAGCACGTCGAGCGCGCTGGTCGGGTTCGGCTGGTAACTACTGCTGAACAGCGTCTCGCCCATAGCGCACCCTCACACCCGAGGATCTACGCGGCAAGTTTTTGATCTTCTGCACATCGGCGGGGAGATCCGGACCCCCGCGGTGTGATGTGGGCACATGGCGGATAGTGCAGCGGCACGTCGACGATGGGGTGAAAGCTGCGTATCCGCAAAGCACCGTTGCTATAGTGCGCGCGCGTGGATCCTGCGGTCTCCGAGCGCCAAGCAACGACCCGGCTCGGGTCGTTCGAAGTCGTGCGCAAGCTGACCCGCGGCGGCATGGCCGAAATTTTCCTCGCGCGCACGCGCGGTCCGTCCGGCTTCGAGAAGCTGGTCGTGCTCAAGAAGATCCTGCCGAAGTACGCCGGGCGCCAGCGCTACGTCCAGCTGTTCCTGGACGAGGCGCGGCTCGCCGCCAGCCTCGACCACCCCAACATCGTCCATGTCTACGACATCGGCATGGTCGACGGCAGCTACTTCTTCACGATGGAGTACCTGCACGGCCAGGACGTGCGGACCATGCTGCACCGGGCGTGGCGGACCAGCTCCCGGTTCCCGATCGAGAACGCGGTCCAGGTCGCGCGCAACGTCGCCGCGGCGCTGCACTTCGCCCACGAGAAGCAGCGCGACGACGGCTCGCTGCTCGGCATCGTCCACCGCGACGTGTCGCCCTCGAACATCATCGTCACCTACGACGGCGCGACCAAGCTGCTCGACTTCGGCGTCGCCAAGACCACCACCAGCAGCGTCAAGACCCGGACCGGCACGCTCAAGGGCAAGGTCGCGTACATGTCGCCCGAGCAGGCGCGCGGCGGGACGCTCGATCGCCGCAGCGACATCTTCTCGCTCGGCATCGTGCTGTGGGAGATGGTCACGACCCAGCGGCTCTACCGCATGGACAACGACCTCGCGACCCTGCAGGCGATCATCACCCAGCCGGCGAAGTCGCCCCGGTCGCTGCGCCCCGATTGCCCGCCCGAGCTCGAGCGGATCGTGCTGCGCGCGCTGGCCCGCGAGCCCGCCGAGCGCTACCAGACCGCCGAGCAGCTGGTCAGCGACCTCGACGAGCTGGCCCGCGAGCACAAGCTCAAGCAGACCCCGAGCGTGCTGGCCCAGACCTTGGCGCAGCTGTTCGCCCCTGAAGTCGCGGCGTGGCGCGAGGCGCGCGCGGCCGGCGTGCCGCTCGCAGATCACCTGCACACCTCGGCCGAGGCCGACGCGCCGGCCAGCGAGAGCGAGTTCATCGCGGCCGACGAGGATGACGACGACGACGAGCTGTACGAGCTCGACGAGGATGACGAGGATGACGACCTGACCGAGCACGCCGCGCCGATCGTCGATCCGCTGCCGCCGCTGTCCAGCCGCGAGTCGCGGCCCGAGCTATCGGCCGCCAGCGGCGACGTCGACACCGTGATGCTGCGGCCGATCAACCCGCTGCCGCCGACCCCGCCGCCGACGCCGCCGGCGGTGCCCAGGCCGCCGGTCACGCCGACGCTCGACGCGCTCGCCGCGCTGCGCGCGCGCAGCACCAGCTCGGTCGGGGCCGACAAGGTGCACGAGCTCGACGCGACCGAGGCCGCGGGCATGCCGCACCTCGACGACGAGTCGCCCCAGCCGGAGCC
>DASWOO010000571.1:0-3068 GCA_036404335.1 Kofleriaceae bacterium | reverse complement strand
CGGCGGCGCACTCCGACGAGGATGGCACGCCGCTGCAGTAACGAGCGATTGGCTATCGGAGGGCAGGCGCTGCTAGATTCGCGCGGTGCGGAAGACCACGCTTTGTACCTTGCTCCTCGCCGCGGCCTGCGGCAGCTCCTCCAAGCCCCCCGAGCCGGCCCCGGTGCCGCCGCCACCGGAGCCGGTGCCGACCGCGACGGAAAAGCAACCGTCGGCCGACGCGGCGCTGATCGCCGAGGCCAAGCAGTTCGTCGCCGATCTCGACAAGACGGTGCGCAAGCTCGACGTCGACTCGTCGCTCGCGGCCTGGGCCAACGAGACCGACCTGACGCCCGAGCACGAGGCGGCGACCGCCAAGGCGAGCGAGATCCAGAGCGTCGAGCTGACCAAGCTGGTCAAGTACGCGCGCAAGTTCGAGCCGGTGATGGCCAAGCTCGACGCCAGCACCGCGCGCCAGCTGATGCTGCTCAAGTTCCAGGCGGCGCCGTCGCCCGATGATCCGGCGCAGGCCAAGCAGCTCGCCGAGCTCGCGGCCAAGATGGACTCCGAGTACGGCAAGGGCGTGTGCACGCCGGGCAAGGGCGCGGGCACCAAGGACAGCTGCAAGGACATCGAGTACTGGTCCAAGCTGCTGCAGAAGGACCGCAACCCGCAGCGGCTGCTCGCGGCGTGGAAGACCTGGCACGACGAGATCGGCCACAAGGAGCGCGACATGTTCGTGAAGTATGTCGAGCTCGCCAACGCCGGCGCGCGCGGCATCGGCTTCAAGGACGTCTCGTCGATGTGGAAGTCCGGTTACGACATGCCGGAGGCGGAGTTCGCGGCGGCGACCGACCGGCTGTGGAGCCAGGTCAAGCCGCTCTACGATCAGCTGCACTGCTACACGCGCCGCAAGCTCAACCAGACCTACGGCGACAAGGTCGTGTCGAAGCAAGGCCTGATCCCCTCGCACCTGCTCGGCAACATGTGGGCGCAGTCGTGGGACTACCTGTACCCCGAGCTCGAGCCGTACAAGGGCGTCGCGCCGATCGACGTCACGCCGGTGCTCGCCAAGAGCTACGACGCCAAGAAGATGGTGAAAATGGGCGAGGCGTTCTACACGTCGCTCGGCATGGACCCGCTACCCGACTCGTTCTGGGAGCGGTCGCAGCTGGTCAAGCCCAAGGACAAGAACGTCGTCTGTCACGCCAGCGCGTGGGACGTGCAGTTCAACAACGACCTCCGGATCAAGATGTGTATCAACTTGAACCAGGAGGACCTGTGGACGATCCACCACGAGCTCGGCCACGACTTCTACTTCCACTACTACTACCAGCTGCCGGTGCTGTACCAGGGCGGCGCCAACGACGGGTTCCACGAGGCGATCGGCGACACGATCCAGCTATCGATGACGCCGGGCTACCTCAAGGAGAAGGGCCTGCTCGCCAAGGTCGTCAAGAACGACAAGGCGACGATCAACCAGCAGATGCAGGTCGCGCTCAGCAAGATCGCGTTCCTGCCGTTCGGCCTGATGGTCGACAAGTGGCGGTGGGACGTCTTCTCGGGGCAGGTCAAGCCCGAGCAGTACAACCAGCACTGGTGGGAGCTGAAGAAGCAGTACCAGGGCGTGGCGCCGCCGATCGCGCGGGCCGCGACCGACTTCGACCCGGGCGCCAAGTACCACGTCGCCGCGAACGTGCCGTACATGCGGTACTTCCTCGCCGCCGTGCTGCAGTTCCAGTTCCACAAGGCGCTGTGCGAGAAGGCCGGCTTCAAGGGCCCGCTCCACGAGTGCTCGATCTACGGCAACAAGGAAGCCGGCGCGGCCTACATGAAGATGCTGTCGCTCGGCGCGAGCAAGCCGTGGCAGGACGCGCTGTTCGAGCTGACCGGCACCCGCGACATGGACGCCTCGCCGATCCTCGAGTACTTCCAGCCTCTGCAAGCCTGGTTGACGGAACAGAACAAAGGTCAGCAGTGCGGCTGGGAGTAGGAAGCAGGCCAGTGGCTGATCGTGCAGCCACTGGTCGGGCCGAGTGACCTGGCAAGCAGATCAGCCAGCCGGCGTCTAACTGCTCGAACCATCGATCGATTTCTCCCGAGCCGGGTGGCACATGCGCTGCACGAGCGTCCCTCCGAGATCACCCGCCCTCGCCGGAGAATCACGATGAACACCACGAGCCGCTTCGCCTTCGTCCTCGCCCTCGCCCTCGGTGCCACCGTCACCGGCTGCAGCACCGCCGACCCCGCCCGCTCCGGCGACGACGACGGCGACACCGGCGGTGGCGACGACGGCAGCGGCACCGGCAGCCAGTCGCAGCGCCCGCTCGACGCGGCCGGCACCTACACCGTGCACAGCACGATCGACATCGCCTCGAACGTCCCCGGCACCGCGGGCACCGTGGTCAACGACATCATCGCCGCCACCGACGGCGGCGACGACCCGACCCATTGGCTGCTCGATCTTGCGATCGCGCAGCTCCCGGATGGCACGGTCAAGACGATCGCGAAGGGCGGCGTGAGCATCGCCGCTCCGCTGATCAACGACCAGCTCCTCAACTTTGCGCCTGACTTCGTCACCACGATGATCACCGTCGGCAAGGATTTCGGCGACGTCACCAAGAAGTTCGGGCTGATCGAAACTATCGAGCTGACCGGCACGGCGCCGAACTACACCGCCAAGATCACGGTGACCGGCGCGCACTTCAAGATCGGTACGGTCGAGTCGGACTACCTGCTCGCGAACTACAACGTCCCGAACATCGTGGTCGACAACGTCGCCGTCACGATGGACGCGACCGGCGCGCTGAGCATCGCCGCGCACGACGTGCCGCTGAGCTTCGGCAAGCTGCTGCGCGTCGCGCTGGATAGCGCGATCATCCCGCTGGTCGATCCCGCCGCGCACAACCTGAACGATCTGCTCACCGACTTCGTCGACTGCGATGCCTTCGGCGCGTTCGTGAATGATCACATCTCCATCCTCAGCGCCAGCCTGGCCTCGGATCTGTGCACCACGGGGCTCGGCCTGGCCTCGAACTTCATCTACTCGGAGATCGCCAAGGTCGACGGCAACGCGCTCAACTTCCACC
>DASWOO010000570.1:0-7978 GCA_036404335.1 Kofleriaceae bacterium | reverse complement strand
TCACACACTTCGTGAACGCCGGTGGGCACGTCGGGTTCCAGGCTGGCGCGTTCGATCGCGACAGCCACTGGAGCGTGGTCGGTGATGGCCAGGTCTCGTCGGCCGACTACGGCACGCAGCAGGGGCTCGGCGTCGTCGCGGTGCACGAGACCGCGACGCTGCCGAGCTGGACGCTGGCGGATCCGACGGGCGCCCCGATCACGGTGACCGGCGACGCGCTCGCGACGCTGCGCCTCCACCTCTCGGTCCCCGACGGCTGGGGCCACCTGGTGCCCGCGCTCGTCGACTTCACCGGCTCGGTCGGCGGCGTGCCCGGCGTCCATGCCTACGCGATGCGCTGGCGGCTCGACGCGCCCGACACGGCGTGGAGGCCGTACTGCCTCGACGGCCTGCGCCAGCCCGACGCGGCCGTGTTCCAGCAGGACATCGCGGTCGGCCCGGTGGCCGGCGAGGTCACGCAGCCGCCGGCGGGCACGACCGTGACGCTGTCGTGCCTGCGCGGCGCGCCCGCGACGGTGTACGGCTGGCACTACCCGTACACCGGCGCGTCGCTGTTCTACTTCTGCGCCGGCATCCAGATGAAGCGGGCCTCGTACTGCGCCGACGAGCGCTATTACACGACGTCCGGCACGGCGATCGAGCTCGCCGACGATCAGCACATCCAGCGCGGCACCGCCGGCAGCGACCATGTGCGCTACCTCGAGGCCGGCTGGACGGCCGCGGGCGCCACGTGCGTCGACCTCGCGAACCTGCGCCACAGCGCGATGGGGTTCACCGGTAGCTGCGCCGGCCACGCGCTGCCGAGCTGCCCCGCCGATCCGACGAGCACGCCGTACCTGATCGCCGGGCCGCAGGCCCCGGCGCCGTAGCGTCACCGGGCGCGCGCCTCCAGCGCCGCCCGCACCGCGGCGGCGCGCGGCAGGCCCGGGTGGAGCGCGACGGCGCGGGCGACGTGCGCCAGGCCGCGCGCGACCGCCGCCGGATCGCGATCCGCCAGGTCGATGTCCGCGGCGGTCAGCTCCGCGTCCGCGCTGCGCGGGTTCAGCGCGATCGCCTGCGCGATCGCCCGCGCCGCCGCCGCGCCGGCCGCGCCCGGGTCGCGCCGCGCGGCCACCTCGACCAGCCCGAGCCGCGCGAGCTCGGCGTACACGATCGCCGCGCGCGGCGCGAGCCGGCGGGCCTCGTCGAGCGCCGCCCGCGCCGCCGCGATCGCCGGCGCCGGATCGCCGCCCGCGTGCAGCCGGCCGCGCGCCTCGAGCTCGGCGGCCAGCCCGCGGTAATACGCGGTCACCATGTTGTCGCGCTGCACCGCCGCCGCACGGTCGAGATATCCGCGCGCCTGCGCCAGCGTCGCGGCCGGGTCGGCGCCGCGGTCCACCTCGTACTGCGCCCGCGTCAGCTGGGCCTGGGCCAGCGTGTCGAGCAGCGCGTAGTAGCTCGGGTCCAGCGCGAGCGCGCGCTCGCCGGCCTGCGCCGCCCCGGCGAGCGCCGCCCGCGGATCTTCGCCGCGCGCCGCCGCGCGCTCGGCGATCGCGATCTGAACATCCGCCTGATTCGACCACGCGAAGACGTAGCGCGGATCGAGCTGGGCCGCGCGCCGGTAGCCGCGCAGCGCGGCCGCGTACTCCGGCAGCGCGTCGCCGCCGGTCTGCTCGAGGTGGTCGCCGAGCCAGCGGTGGACCGCGCCGAGGTCGTTGTTCGCCCACGGATCGTCGGGGTCCGCCGCGACCGCGCGGTCCAGCTCGTCGAGCGCGCGCCGCCACCACGCCGCCTCGTCGCCGCCGTGCTGGCCCTCCCACAGCCCGCGGTACAGGTGCGCGTTGCCGAGCGCGTCCCACGCCCGCGCGTCGCGCGGATCGAGCTCGACCGCGCGCGCCGCCGCCTGGGCGATGTGCTCGAGCAGCGGCACCTGGTCGCCGTCGCCGCGCAGCGCCGGCGTGCGAAACCAGCGCAGCAGCACGTACGCCTGGGTCGTGTGCGCCGCGGCGTCGTCGGGCTCGGCGACCAGCGCGCGATCGATCGCTGCGATCGCCTGATCGATCGCCGCGCGCGGCGCGCCACCCTGGCGATACTCGACCTCGGCGCGCGCCAGCCAGCCGCGCGCGGCTGCCTCGTGGACCGCCGCGTCGCTCCGCGCGATGTCGCCGGCCGCCGCGTAGCTCGCCGTCGCGCGCGCGAGCGGCGCCTGCGCCGCGGCGTAATCACCGCGGTCGAACGCGTCGTTCGCGCGCGCGTAGGCCGCGTCGCCCGCCAGCGCGTAGGCCTCGTCGGGCCACGCCGCGTGCGCGATCAGCGCCCCCGCCAGCTGCTCGGCCGCCGCGTGGTCGCGCCGGACCAGCGCCATCCGGACCTCGACCAGGGCCGCGTCGTCCGATGCCACCGCGAGCGCCAGCTCGATCTGCGCGGGCGCCAGGTAGCGCGCCGCCAGCGCCTGCGCGCGCGCCGCGAGCCACGCCGGGTCGCCAGAGCGCCGCGCCGCCTCGAGCGCCGCGCCGTACAGCTCCGCGAGCGCCCGCCCCCGCGCCGCGTGCAGCTCCGGCGTGGCCAGCCCGAGCGAGGCCGCCCGCGCCAGCTCGGCCTCCGCCTCGCGCCACGCGTGGAGCGCCAGCGCGCCCTGGCCCAGCGCCGCGTGGATCGCCGCGTCGCCCGCGTCGCCGAGCTCGTGCGGCGTCGCGGCGATCGCGCGCATCTGCGCCCGGACCCGCGCGCGGTCCGGCCGGGTGTCGTGCAGCGGCCGCTGGTGCGCCGAGCGCATCCACAGCTCGATCTCCTTGCGCTGGCCGCCGAGCCGCTCCGCGAGCTGGACGCGCGCCGCCGCCCGCGCCCGCTCGTCGCGCGCCACGAGCCAGGACCTGGCGCCGAGCCCGGCGAGCACCGCGATGATCGCCAGCGCCGCCGCCGCCAGCGCGACGGCCGCGCGATGCCGCCGGGCGCGCTGCCGCCACCGCCGCCACCTCGGCGCGCGCCGCCCGACGATCGGCTCGCCCGCCAGGCAGCGCGCCAGATCCTCGGCGAGCGCGCGCGCCGAGCCGTAGCGCTGCGCCGGATCCTTGGCCAGGCACTTGAGCACGACGGTCTCGACGTCCGCCGGCAGCGCCGGCGCGAGCTTACGCGGCGCCACCGGCTCGTCATGGATCACCCGCGCGAGGGTCTCGGCGAGCGGCGCCGGCCCGAACACGGGCCGCCCGGTCACCAGCTCGTAGAGCGTGGCGCCCAGCGCGTAGAGGTCCGCCCGGTGGTCGACCGCGTCACCGCGCGCCTGCTCCGGCGCCATGTACGCCGGCGTGCCGAGCACCGCGCCCGACACCGTCAGCCCCGCCTCGCTGCCGAGCTCGCGCGCCAGCCCGAAGTCCATCACGACCGGCCGGAGCCCGCGGTCCGCGGTCCGCTCGACGAGGATGTTGGCGGGCTTGAGGTCGCGGTGGATGATGCCCAGCTCGTGCGCCGCGGCGATCGCCCGCGCGACGTCGCGCATCACCGCGAGCTGCTCGCCGAGCGCCATCCGCGCGCCGGCGACGTGCAGCGGCTCGCCGTGGATCAGCTGCAGCGCCAGGTACGCCCGGCCACGGACCTCGCCGACCTCGTAGACCCGGCACACGTTCGGATGATCGAGCAGCGCCTGCGCCCGCGCCTCGCGCAGGAGTCGCAGCGTCATGCTCGGATCGCTGCCGCGCAAGAACTTCAGCGCGAGCGGCCGATCGAGCCGGCGGTCGCGCGCGCGGTACACGGTCCCCATCCCGCCCTCGCCGAGCAGCTCGCCCACCTCGTAGCGCTCCCAGTCGGCCGGCGGCCCGTCCCGCGGCGCCGGTGCCAGCGTCGCCGCGGGCGGCAGCGTCGCCGTCTGCTCCGGGTCGTCCGCCATGCCGCGCCACGATACCAGGCGCCCGGCCGGGCATGGGCCGTGCTCGCGCCGCGGCCTGCTGGGGCTCGACCGACGAACGCGGCATGGCCAGGGCCTGCCGCGTTGCAGCAACTGATAGAATCGCCGTCGCGTCCACGCTGGATTGCGGGAGCTGCAACGATGGATCGACTCGACGCCATGCGGGCCTTCATGACCTCGGTCGAGCGTGGCTCGCTGGCCGCCGCGGCGCGCAGCCTCGGGCACTCGCCGGCGACCGTGACCCGGGCGATCGCGCAGCTCGAGCGCGGCCTCAAGCTGCGGCTGCTGCACCGGAGCACGCGCGCGCTGCGCTTGACCGAGCTGGGCGCGAGCTACCTGATCACGTGCCGGGACGTGCTGGCCGCGCTCGACGCGGCCGAGCGCGGGGCCGCGGCGGAGCAGGCCCGGCCGAGCGGGCTCATCACCATCACCGCGCCGCTGATGTTCGGACAGCTGCACGTCCGCCCCGCGCTCGACGCGTTCCTCGACGCGTACCCCGAGGTCCGGGCGAGGCTGCTGCTGCTCGATCGGGTCGTCAACCTGGTCGACGAGGGCATCGACGTGGCGGTCCGGATCGGCGCGCTGCCGAGCTCGACCTTGATCACGACGCGGCTCGGCCACGTGCGGCGCGTGCTGTGCGCGGCGCCCGCGTACCTCGCGCGGCGCGGGACGCCCGGCGCGCCAGCCGCGCTGCGCGACCACGCCTGCATCCTGGAGCGCGACGCCGGCGAGGCCGAGGCCTGGCGCTTCGCGTTGGCCCCGGGGCGGCGGCTGGCGCCGGTCGTCGTCCGGCCCCGGCTGGTGGTCAACTCGGCGGCAGCCGCGGTGGCGTCGGCCATCGCCGGCCACGGCATCACCCGGGTCATGTCGTACCAGGCCGCCGCCGCGGTCGCGGCCGGCGAGCTGGTCGTGCTGCTCGCGCGCCACGAGCCGCCGCCGGTCCCGGTCCACCTGGTGGTGCCGCCGGGCCGCGCGACCTCGGCCAAGCAGCGGGCGTTCGTCGCGTTCGCGGCGGCGCCGCTGCGCCAGGTCCTCAGCGAGACGGCGAGCTCGATGGACGCGGCGCGAACACCCGGCCCACGTCGACGTACGGCCCGGCCGACAGCGCCGCGATCGTCGGCGCCCACGCGCCGTCGCGCGCGGCGGCGAGCGCGTCGAGCTCGCCGCGCGGGACGTGGACGATCGCGCACAGCTCCGGCGCGTTCGGCGCCGGCTTGGGCACCGCCAGGATCACCTCGTCCGGCGTGAGCCCGCGCAGCCGCGGCCGCGCCGCCAGCGCCAGCTCGTGCGGCCCCAGCTCGCGCACCAGGCCGAGCTTGTAGGCCTCGAGCACGCGGTCGTCGAGCCCGGCGGCGTGCGCGAGCAGCTTCTCGCGCAGGCGATCGAGCCCGAACACGGCGCGGATCTCGAAGCCCGGCGCCCAGGCGCGCACGAGCGGCGGACAGCGCTCCTGCATGTTGCGCTCGAACGCGGCGCGCGGCTCGTCCTCGTACGCCCACCAGCGCGCCTCGAGCTCGGCCGGGAACACGCCGATCCAGAGCTTGGCGTCGAAGTCGAGGTAGATCAGCGGCCCGTCGGCGCGGAACGCGCGGCCGCACGCCTCGCACGGCCAGCGCTGGAACGTGCCGTCGAGGATCGCCTGGTGCTCGCCGCGCGGGTTGTCGGGCCCGTCGATCGACACCGCGACCGCGCGCAGCACCTCGTGTCCGCAATGCGGACAGCGCAGCCGGCGATCCTCATAGACCGACATGCTAGCGCCGCATCGCTAGTCCTCGCGGACCGGCGCGACGTGCAGCTCGACGGTGAAGTCGGGCTTGATCACCGCGGTGACCACGCTGAACGGCGTGCCGCGCGCGCTCGAGGTCAGGCAGTACACCACCGCGGGCAGGCCGTCGACCGTGGTCTCGGCCGGCAGCGCGACCGCGGCCGCGCGCTTGGGGCCGGACACCTGCTGGTAGGTCTTGGCGGTGTCGGCGTCGAGGATCGCCGACGACTCGGCGGTGGCGTTGTGCAACGCGGCGAACGCCTGGGCGACCGTCGCCGGCGGCACGGTGCGGTGCGCGCCGTAGCCCCATGCGCGGGCGACCCGCGCCATCGCCGCGGCCTCGGTCAGCACCGCGCTGCCGTCGACGACCCCGGTGCGGCTGGCGTGACGCCCGGCCTTGCCGGGGTTGACCGACGCGAGAAAGATCGTGAGGCCGGGGGCGGCGACCGGCACGGCGCGCACCTTGACGTCGCCGTCGGCGACCTGGAGGTCCTGGGCGACGGCGTGCTGTGCGGTCGCGATGTCCTGCTCGGTCGTCGCCATGTGCGCGGGTCCTTTCGCTGGGCTCGTCGTGGTCGGCGGGCGCGGGCTCGCGCTCGCGGGGCTGCACGCGGCGAGCGCGAGCACCACCGCGAGACGACTACGGAGCACCCGAGGCTCCCGACGGGCCGCCGCTCGCGGGCTTGCCCTTCGGCGCCGCGGCGGCCGCGCCTGCACCGGCGGCGGCGGCGTTCTTCGTGGTGCCGCCCTTGCCGTGCTGCGGATCGACGTGCGCGTCGAACCACGCCTTGGTCTTGTCGTCGAGGCCCGCCATCAGCGCGCCCTTCTCCCCCGACGGCTGGTAGTAGGTCGCGTAGGCCTCGGCGAACCACTCGCCCGGCGCGCGGAACTGGTAGCGCGAGAACTTCTTGGCGCGCGCGGCCTGCTTGTAGCTGACCCACTGCGGCCAGGCATACGACTCCTGGTAGATGCGGTCGCCGAGCTTGACGCCGCCGGTCGGCAGGTCCCACGGGCCCTGATCCGAGAACGCGACGCGCAGCGCGTTGACCGCGTCGTCGGACGTCATCGCGGCGAGCTTGGCCTGCTGCGCCGGATCGCTGCCGTGCTTGGCGACGAACGCCAGCGCGCCGAGCCGGGTGTTGATCTCGCTCGGCGCGCGATCGTTGATCACGCCCTGCAGGCACGCGATGATCGCCGTCTTCTCGCCCGCGTCGGGCCACGCGCTGATCTTGCTGCCGGCCGCGGCGACCAGGCGCGCGGCCATGCCGGCGACGGTGTCCCAGGTCTCCCAGCCGCCGCCGTCGTCCGACTTGGTGTACGTCGGGCCGCCGACGCTGGCGTCGACCCGGTGGCCGATCTCGTGGCGCACCGTCGCGTCGAAGATGTTCTTGCCGCGCAGCGGATCCTGCGCGTCGGTGAAGTCGCCAACCTCGAGATCGGTGTCGGGGTGGTTCTTGGGGCCATAGCCGATCGCGGCCTCGCCCTGATCCGATGCCCAACCCTCGATCGAGTCCGAGCGATAGCGGGTCAGCGACGTGAGATCGGCGTTGGCGGAGACATGCGCGGCCGGCAGCAGGTCGAGCACGTCCCAGCAGCGCTTCAGGCCGACCTTGTCCCAGGCCGCGCCGGTGCTGTCGCTGGTCTTGGTGACCTTGAGGTGAAACCGCAGCGCGGTCCACTGCGACAGGGTCGCGGGCTCGCCGGCCGGCGTGGCATCGAAGCAGCGGCGCAGCACCGCGTGCTCGGCGTCGCCGGCGACCTCGTCGGGCTTGAGCAAGCTCGCCAGGTGGAGCCGGGCCGTCCCGCTGAGCTTGCCGACCAGCGCGGTCTGCGCGGCGGGATCCATCGCCTTGATCAGGCCGAACGCCTTGAGCGCGTTCGCCGCGCTCGACGCGCCGCCCAGCAGCGTCGTCACCTCGGCCGCCGGATCGTGCGGTGCGGCGCCGGTCAAGGTTTGCTTGCCCGGCCCCGCCGCGGCGGCCGTCGTGGTCGCGCCCTCGGTCAGGCTGGTCGCCCCAGGTTTTTTCTCGAAGCCACCCATGTCACAGACTCCGATCGCAGACTTGTCTACACGCGATCTAACACCGGTCTTTCGACGCTGTCGAGCGCCATGGCCACCGCGCACCGCGCTCACGGTGCGTGATTCGATGTCAGGGAAGCTTTGCGGCCGCCCGCGCCGTATGGGTCGCTGCGAGAAGACCTCGCTGACGTATCTCCGGAAAGCATGGCGACGTTCACAAAGCTCGTCGTCCTGGCCGCGACGGGACTGGGCTCGCCGCCACATCGCGCTGGGCTGGCGATCGGGACGCGGCGTACCCGGTGAGCAAGCTCGC
>DASWOO010000569.1:0-9098 GCA_036404335.1 Kofleriaceae bacterium | reverse complement strand
GGCCGGGTATTCGTCGGTCGTGATCCGGCTGATCCTCGGCGACATCACCGCGGTCCAGCTCCGCGCGCTGGCGCCGATCATCGTCCAGTACGGCGAGGGCGAGCTGCGCACGACCAACGAGCAGAACCTGGTCCTGCGCTGGGTGCCCAACGCCCGGCTCCCGGCGCTGCATCGCGAGCTGGACAAGCTCGGCCTCGCGCTCAAGGACGCCAACACGATCGCCGACGTGGTCAGCTGCCCGGGCGCGTCGAGCTGCAAGCTCGCGGTCACCGCGTCGCGCGGCCTGGGCGGCCAGCTCACCGAGCTGCTCGATCGCCGGCCCGATCTGATCGCCGCGGCCAAGGGCCTCGACGTCAAGGTCTCCGGCTGCCCGCACGGCTGCGGCCAGCACTACATCGCCGGCGTCGGCTTCCAGGGCGGCATGCGCAAGCTCGCCGGCCGGCCCGCGCCGCAGTACCTGGTCTACGTCGGCGGCGGGATCCGCGGCGACGGCGCCGACTTCGGCCGCCTGGTCTCCAAGGTCCCGGCCCGGCGCGCCGCCGCGACGCTCGAGCGCCTGCTCGACTTCTACATCGCCGAAGGCGGCACCGGCCACGCGTTCTGGATCCAGCAGCCGATCGCCAAGCTGCGCTCGCTGATCCAGGATCTGACCGAGCTGCGCGACGACGAGGCGATCGAGGCCGACTTCATCGACCTCGGCGAGCTCAAGGCCTTCGAGGTGATCTCCGGCGAAGGCGAGTGCGCCAGCTAGCTAGCGCGATGACTTGACGTCGTCGCGGGTGGCGTTGAACAGGATGCCGAACAGCCCCGCGGCGGCGAGCACGGCGCCGATCACCAGCGTGCCGTGCAGCGACGACTGGTAGGTGCAGCCGTTGCCGGACGCGTCGGGCATGCACGGCGTGTCCTTCTGCGTGACGTCGATCGCGATCGTCGCGGCGCCGCCGGCGAGCAGGATCGAGTCGGCGACGTACGCCCAGCGTTTGGCGGACCTGTTGTAGCCGAAGCAGCCGCTCAGGAGCGCCAGCATCGCCACGAGCGCCAGGCCGCTGCGTGAAAGCCGCATCCGGCACGAGCGTACAGGTTTTCGAGGATTCCGGCCGCGCGGGATTTCAGTTTTCGCGGGATTTCGGGATCCTCGGCGCGCATGAGGAAGCGGTCACCGCTCCTACCCATCTTTCTCGTCGTGCTGGTCGACGTGCTCGGGTTCACGATCGTGTACCCGCTGCTGCCGTTTTATGCGGAGCGGTTCGGCGCGGGCCCGCTGGTCGCGACCACGCTCGTCTCGGTGTACGCGGTGTGCTCGCTGGTCTCGACGCCGCTGATCGGCCGGCTGTCGGATCGCTACGGCCGGCGCGCGCTGCTGCTGGTCAGCCAGGCCGGCACGTTCGCCGGGTTCATCGTGCTGTGGCAGACCAACGCGCTGTGGATGGTGTTCCTCGGCCGGATCCTCGACGGCCTGACCGCCGGCAACCTGTCGATCGCCCAGGCCTACATCTCCGATCACACCGAGGCCAAGGACCGCGCCCGCGCGTTCGGCATGATCGGCATCGCGTTCGGCATCGGGTTCTTCTTCGGCCCGGGCATGGCCGGCTGGCTCAGCACCTACAGCTACCAGCTGCCGTTCCTCGTCGCCGCGTGCCTGTCGCTGGTGTCGATGGCGTGCTCGTACACGCTGCTCGAGCCCGGCGCGCCGGGCGTGGCGACCGGCACGAGCCCGATCCCGCAGGCGGTGGCGTCGGGGCCCGGCGGCAAGCGCCCGAGCCTGTTCGACATCAAGATCTACCTCCGGTACTTCAAGCAGCCCGGGCTCGGCTCGCTGTACCTGCAGTTCTTCCTGTTCACCTTCGCGTTCTCGGCGTTCATGAGCGGGTTCGCGCTGTTCGCCGAGCGCCGGTTCCACTGGCAGGCGCACGACGTCGGCTACCTGTTCGCGTTCTCGGGCTTCCTCGGCATCATCCTGCAGGGCGGCATCCTCGGCCGGCTGGTCAAGAAGCTCGGCGAGATCAAGGTCGTGCTCGCCGGCTTCGTCTCGGTCGTGATCGCCTACGTGCTGCTCGGCTACGCCAGCACGCTGGCGGTGATCCTCACGATGACGGTGTTCTCGGCGTACGGCAACGGCGTGCTGCGCCCGGTGATCACGAGCCAGATCACGCAGATGGTCAGCAAGTTCGAGCAGGGCGTGGCGATCGGGATCTCGGGGTCGCTCAGCTCGCTGGCGATGTCGATCGCGCCGCCGACCGGAGGCCTGTTGATCCAGCACGACTGGCTGCTCGCGTGGGCGCTGGTGCCGGCGGCCGCGGCGCTGATCGGCCTGATCGTCGCGATCGCCAACAAGTCCAAGGTCGAGGCCAAGGCCGATGCGCCGCCGGCCAAGACCGACGCCGCGCCCGCGGCCGGCGCCTGAGCGCGCACGCAGCGAGCGCGAATAGACCGCCCGCCGCCGGCGTAGACCGGGGATGTCACCCTGGCGCTGGTTCGCGCTCAGCTTGCTCGCCTGCTCGGCCGGGTCCAGGCCGCCTGCCCCGGCCGCCGGATCCGCCGCTGCCCCGGTGAAGGCGCTGGCGCCCGTGCCCGTGCCCGTGCCCGTGTCCGTGCCCGTGCCTGTGAAAGACGCGGTGTGCGAGGCGCTGGCCCACCCGACGCCGCCGGCCCCGCCGACCGAGGAAGAGCTCCGCGAGCAGGCCTACCGGGACACCGGCACCGGCGACCCCGAGCCGGGCGTCGAGACCTGGCGCCACCAGCCCAAGCACATCGAGGCCTGCACCGTCACCCAGCGCAACACCCGCGTCTACGGCGACGCCGTGCTCGCCGAGCACGCGCACCCGGTCGCCGCCGCCCCGCCCGCGCCCGGCACGCCCCGCCCCGCCCGGCTCGACCTGATCCAGCGCCGGTTCGAGCTGTCCGCCGCCGAGCTCGCCCAGCTCGACCAGCGCTCGGTCGTCGTGCCCGCGCGGCTCGAGCAGCCGAGCTACGCCTATGCCTATCACGAGATCTTCCAGTCGCAGCTGCCGGTCTACATCTCCGCCGACTCGATCTTCCACGCGATGTTCGCGTCGCACGACTCGATGCTCGCGCAGCTCGAGACCGACACGCTCGCGCCGACCCTGGCCGGCGCGCTCGACCGCATGCACTGCGCGCTGGTCGCGGCCTCGGCCGACTACGGCCCCGACACCGCGCGCGACCTCGACGTCTACCTCACCGTCGCGCGCGACCTGACCTCCGATCAGCGGGTCCACAGCATCCGCGGCGACGCGACCGTCGACGCCGAGGCCGGGCGGCTGGTCGATCAGATCGAGGCCGCGCAGGGCATCGCGCCGATCGCGCTGTTCGGCCGGCCGCGGCTCGTCGACTTCACCCAGTACGCGCCGCGCGGCCACTACACCAAGGGCGGGCTCGACAAGTACTTCCGCGCGTCGATGTGGGCGTCGCGGCTCGAGTTCAACCTGGTGTCGCGCTCGTCGCGCAGCTCGACGCCGGGGCCCGAGCCCGATCCGAGCGAGACCCCGCGCGAGGCGATCGACGCGGTCGCGCTCGCCGACCTCGCACACCGGAGCGGCGCCGACGCCCCGCTCGCGGTCGTCGACCAGGCGTGGGGCCTGCTCGCCGGCAAGCGGGAGGACGTGTCGATCGCGTCGCTGCAGCAGCTGCAGCACGCCGCCGGCATCACCCGGCTCGACGCCGCCGCGTTCCCCGCGCTCAAGCAGGCGATCGGCGACCGGTTCCAGCGCACCGTGCGCATGCACCCGATGCCCGAGGGCACCAAGGTCCTGCCCGCGATCGCGACGCTGATCGGCCCGCGCGCCGCGCCCGACGCCGCCGCGCTGCAGGCACTGGTCAACGGCGCGGTGCCGGACCGCAAGGCGCTGCACGCCGCCGACGTCGCGTACAGCTTCGGCCTCGATCACGCCCGGCGCTACCTGGCCGCGGATCTCGAAGCGTATCCGCAGCTCGACGCCCAGCTCGCGGTCGCGCGCCGGACCGTCGCGGCGATCCCGCCGGGCGACGACCTGTACAGCGCGTGGTACGCGGCGATCCGCGCGCTCGCGGTGCTGCCCGGCGGCGCGGTCCCGTCGGTGCTGCGCGGCGACGCCGGGCTCGACCTGCGGCTCAACACGATCGCGACCGCGTTCGGCCAGCTCAAGCACAACTACGTGCTGATGGACGGCCAGACCTACTCCGACTTCGGCTGCGAGATCCCCGACGGCTACGTCGAGCCGGTGCCGGCGGCGTACGACGCGCTGATCGCGTATGCCGAGCGCGGCGCCCGGCTCGCCGCGCTGCTCGATCCCAAGGGCGAGCGCCACACCCGCGCGTACTTCGACGGCGTGATCCGCACCCTGCGCGTGCTGCGCGCGATCGTCGACGACGAGCTCGCCAACCGGCCGCTGACCGACCACGAGCGGCGCTGGCTCGGCATGGTCGCCGAGCTCTCGGTCGACGACAGCGCCGAGATCACCGGCTACCCGCCCGTGTACTCCGGCTGGTACTTCGACCTGTTTCCCACCGCGCAGGAGGACGGCATGCGCGGCGCCGACTTCATCGCCGACTATTTCACCGCGCCCGACCAGGGCATCTCGTACCTCGGCGCCGGCGCGCCGCGCCTAGCGATCTTCGTCATCGACACCGGCGGGCCACGCCGCGCGTTCGTCGGCCCGGTCGCGCGCGGCTACGAGCGCCACACTCCGGTCGACCGCCGGCTCGACGACGACACCGCGCGCGCCCAGCTCGACACCGCGCCGCTCGAGGAGCCGTGGGCCAGGAGCTACACCGCGGGCGCCCACACGCCGCCGCCGCGGCTCGACGTCACGTTCGACCACGAGTCGGGCGACGCGGTCGTGACCGGCGAGCCGGGCCTGGGCGAGGTCACGGTGAAGCTGCTCGATCACCACCGCCGCGTGATCGCGAGCAAGCGCCGGCAGCTGGGCTACGGCGGCGCGACCGTGTTCGCGTTCCACCGGCCCGACAAGGGCAAGCCCACCAACCTGCACTCGGCCGTCGCCGGCCTCTACCTCGAGGTCGGCGACTACAAGGACTGGGTGCTGGGCGACTCGTACAACGAGATCAACGCCCACTGGGGGCAGCCGCCCGACCCGCCCTGAGGCCTCACTTCACTTCGAACTTCCACTCGACCATCTGGGCGCCCAGGCCGGTGCCGCCGGTCGGCGCGTCGTAGCCGAACCGCAGATCGCCGCGGCCCTCGTAGACGCCGTGCGGCCCGCTGCAGCTGATCTGCGCGGTCAGCTGCTGGCCGGAGACCTTGATCTGGTCGCCGCTCAGGTTCATCGAATCGCACTTGATGTCGCGCGGCATCGTGATCGCGAACGTGCGCGGCGTCTTGCTGCTGTACTTGAGCCAGCTGGCGAGCGTGACCGTGACCGACAGCGGGAACTTCTCGCCCGGCCGCGCGGTCTTGGCGCCGTCGGACACCGAGGTGTAGTCCTTGATCGCCTGGGCCGCGGCGTTGACCTTGGCGTCGCGCGCGTCGAGATCGGCCGGCTGACCGCCGACCGACATCACCTGGACCTTGCCGTCGGCGCCGACCACGATCGACGCCGGGCCCGACACGCCGAGATCCTTCATGAGCTTGGCCACGCCGGGCCCGAACGCGAGCGTGCCGCGGCCGATGCCCTCGCTCTCGCGGATCGGATCGAGCTTCTTGGCGTCGACCTTGGTGCCGTTGATGTACGCGATGACGTAGACCTTGCCCGAGTCGCGCAGGTTGATGATCCGCGCCAGATCGTCGACGCACGCGGGAACCTTGGGCGCGCAGAACCAGTGGACGACGGCCTTGCCGGCGGCGTCGTTCATCGACGGCCGGTCGTACAGCCAGTCGAGCCGAGGCCAGGTCGGGTTGCCGGCGAGCGGCAGGTCGCTGCCGGCGGCGAACGCGCCGGTCGGCGCCGGGCCGGCGGGCTTGGTGGCGGTCACGGGCTGGGCCGAGGCGCCGGCGGCGAGCGCGCCGAGCGTCACCGCGATGGCCGTGGACAGGAGGCTGAGGCTACGCGTCATGCCGCCCACCATACCCCGCGTTCCCGGGGGCTTCTAGCTGACCGCGGCCAGGAAGATCGACGCGAACACGGCGACGAGCGCCTCGCCGGCGATCAGCCCCGACGCCAGCGGCAGCAGGTAGACGTCGGCCGACGCCCGGCGGTGCTTCTGCCAGAAGTAGCCGAGCAGGCCGCCGAGGCACATCGTCGCCACCACGCTGAACGGCACGAGCAGACCGATGCCCAGGCCGGTCGGTGACGGCAGATATTTCTTCCACCGCGGCTTGGCCTCCAGCAGCGTGATCACGATGCCGAGCACCGAGAAGATCACCAGCGCGTAGATCGCCGAGGTCGGCAGCGCGCTGACGCCCTCCTTGAGGATCTGCGCGAACCCGGCCCACTTGTTGGAGATCGGCGAGGTCAGCTGCGCCTTGACCACGGCGCCGGTGGCCGGATCGACGGTGTCGAACAACGGGAACGCCTTGGTCAGCGCCGGGTACATCCACGACACCGCGGCCGCGCCGATCGGCACCGCGAGCAGCTGCATGATCGCGATGTTGCGCGGCTTGCTGCCGACGATCGCGCCGCACCGGTAGTCCTGCATGATCGCCTCCGACGAGGTCGCGACCGTGCCGGTGGTGCCGCTGGCGACCATGTTGGCCATGATGTTGTGCGGCGCGAGCGCGGCGAACACGCCCTGCATCATGTTGGACAGCTGGCTGATCGGCCCCCAGTTGGTCTCGCCGAGCACGCGCAGGCCGACCAGCATCAGCGGCGCGGACAAGAGGATCGCGACGACCGTCATCCACACCGGCATGTCGAGCAGCTCGGCCTGGACGATGACCAGCGCGACCGCGCTGACCGCCACGCCGGCGACCACGAACGACAGCGGCAGCTCGTCCGAGCTGATCTTGGCCGTGCGCAGGCTGCGGAAGGTCTCGACCAGCAGCCGCCAGCGCAGCGCGAGCGCGGTCAACCCGCCGGTGACCAGCATGCCGGTCGCCGGCCACATCACCCAGAACAGCACGTCGGTGCGGGTCGGCGTGTCGGTCGCGACCATCGTGTCGGCGCCGCGCACGTGATGGATCGGCACGCCATACTTGGTCAGGAAGTACGCCGCCACGACCCAGCCGAGCACGCCGCCGATCATCATGCTGAGGGTGATCCGCAGGCCGATGATCAGGCCCGAGCCGACGCTGAGCAGGCTGAACGAGACGCCGGTCGCCATGCTGGCGAGCACCACGCCGTGCACGACCTCCATCGCGCGGCCGTCGGGGCCCAGCTCGCTGGCGACCCGGCGCAGCATCACCCACGGCGCGTCCCAGCCCTCGGGGATGACCGGGATGATGCCGCCCAGGCCGCCGAGCGCGTGGCGCATGTACGGGACGAGCTTGGCGTCCTCGCGGAACAGCATGATCAGACCCGACGCCAGCGAGCCCCACATCACGGCCTTGAACGCGCGCAGCGCGTTGCGCTTGACGGTCGCCGAGGCGTCGCGCGGCGGATCCATGACCAGCACGGTCTCGGCCGCGGCGATGCCGTCGGGGTACGGCAGGTTCTCGTCGACGACGAAGTGGCGGCGCAGCGGGATCGCCATCAGGACGCCGAGCGTGCACGCGCAGGTCAGCCAGCAGAACGACTTGAGCGGCGTGAGCTCGACGCCGAGCGCGCCGTTGGTGTTGTGGCGCAGGATGTCGAACGCGCCGAGCAGCACGCACATGAACGCGGTCTGCGCCGCGCTGGTGCCGGCGGCCTCGACCAGGTTGTTCTGCCAGCGGTTGTAGTGGTGGCCGCCGCCGAGGTCGAGCAGCTTGAGGAACAGGAAGCCGAAGAACGCCGCGACGACCGAGACGTTGGGCCCGAAGCCGAGCTTCAGGACCATGTACGGATACGACATGCCCATGATCGCCGCGACCACCAGGCCGGCGACCATCGATTGCCAGCTCAGCTCGCCCCGCAGCTCGCCAGCCGCGAGGGGGATCTGGGGCTCGAGGCCTGACTGCGCTTGACTCACGCGTGGGTCATATCACGGTAGATTCCGCCAATTCGAATCCTCCGCTATGACCCATCGCGTCGATACGCTATCGTCCGGCGTGGCCCGGAGCGCGCGATTTCCTCAGGTGTTGTGGCTGCTGACGACCGCGTGGCTCGCGGCGTGCGGCCGGCTCGGGTTCGACGCGAGCGCCGACGGCACCGGCAATCACCTTCCGGACGCGCCGACCCGCGTGGACGCAACGGTGGCCGAGCCCGACGCGGCGCCGGCCGGGCCGCGGATCTACGTCTCCCAGATGCCGACCGAGATGAACGCGGAGTGCGGCATGCCCGGGCCGGCGTACCCGATCATGCTCGGCAACCGAGGCGATCAGGACCTGGTGATCACCGGCGGCGAGGTCGGCCCGGCCCAGGTCCGGGTCGCCGGGAACGAGCGCGAACGGTTGCCGGCGGCAGGCAGCGGCTCGAGCGGCAGCGACATGTACCAGGTGCTGACGGCGTTCCCGATCACGATCCCGGCGGGCGGCACGTCGGTGATCCGTATCAAGACGCCTGACTCGGTGACCGGGACCGACCTGGCGAGGTCGACCAAGACCGCGACCCTGATGCTCGCGACCAACGCGGCCGACAGCGAGGCGTTCCCGATCGAGCTGGTCACCACGGTGACCGGCGCCAACCTCGGCGTGACGATCGTCGGCGGCGGTGGCGCCGATGGCCGGACGATGAATTTCACCGGCGCGAGCGCCGGCATGTGCCCGGCGCCCCGGTCGCTCAAGGTCAGCAACACGGGCAACCTCGGCGTGCAGGCGACGATCAGCCCGCGCAGCGGTAGCGGCGTCGGCGCGGCGTATGCCTCGGGGTTCACGAGCGGCGCGGTCGAGGCCGGCCAGACCCAGACCGCGACGTGGCGGCCGTTCACGACCGGCCAGTGCTCGGTCCACGGCGGTCAGCTCGTGATCGCGAGCCCGTCGAGCGGGGTGTGCACGACCGAGGTCACGGTCACCGTGAACTTCGACATGATGGCGGCGTCGTCGGCGTCGAGCTGCAACTGCCCTTGAGCGGGCGCGCCGTCGTCCTGGTCCCGTACCTGACGCACATCGAGCCGGCGTGCGAGCACGG
>DASWOO010000568.1:0-7960 GCA_036404335.1 Kofleriaceae bacterium | reverse complement strand
GCTGTACCTGACCCTGGCGATGGTGCTCGAGGAGGGCTTCCCGCTCGACAGCGTGTACCGGATCTGCAAGACGATCCGCGACACCGCGCTCGCGGCCTCGGTCAAGATCGTCGCCGGCGACACCAAGGTCGTGCGCCGCGGCGAGGCCGACGGGATCTTCCTCAACACCACCGGCGTCGGCGTGATCGAACGGCCGCACCGGCTGTCGTCGCGCGCGCTGCAGCAGGGCGATCGCGTGATCGTCACCGGCTACCTCGGCGATCACAGCATCCACCTGTTGTCGCTGCGCGAGGGCCTGGGCTTCGAGACCCGCGTGCTCAGCGACTGCGCGCCGCTCGCCCACGTCATCGCCGACCTGCTCGATCGCTGCGGCGCCACGGTCCGCTGCATGCGCGACATCACGCGCGGCGGGCTGGGCACCGTGCTCAACGAGCTGGCCCGGGCGTCGCGCTGCGCGATCGACCTCGAGCAGGCCGTGCTGCCGATCCGGCGCGAGACCGCGATGGCCGCCGACATGCTCGGCGTCGACGTGATGTACCTCGCCAACGAGGGCAACCTGTGCGTCGTGGTCAGCCCCGACGCGGCCGACGCCGCCCTCGCCTGCCTGCACGCGCACCCCGAGACCGCCGCCGCCGCGGTGGTCGGCGAGGTCGTCGCCGGTGACGCCGGCCGGGTGGTGATGCTCGGCGCCGATCGCCGGCGCACGGTGATCGACATGCTCACCGGCGCGCAGCTGCCGAGGCTGTGCTGATGCCTCACGGCCTCCGCCGCGTCCTGGCGGTGTCCGGGCTGGTGCAGGGCGTGGGGTTCCGGCCGTTCGTCTACCGGCTCGCCACCCAGCACCTGCTCGGCGGCTGGGTGCGCAACGACACGCGCGGCGTGACGATCTGCCTCGAGGGCCCGCGCGCCGCCGCCGAGCTGTTCGGCCGCGAGCTGGCCGAGCAGCTGCCCGGGCTCGCGCGGATCGACACGTGCGTCACGCTCGAGGAGCAGGCGATCGCCGACTGGTCGACCCGGTTCGAGATCCGCCACAGCGAGGCGGTCGAGGGCCGCGGCGCGCACATCCTGCCCGACGCCCACGTGTGCGCGGCGTGCCAGGCCGAGCTGTTCGACCCGGCCGACCGCCGCCACGGCTACCCGCTGATCAACTGTACCAACTGCGGCCCGCGCTACAGCATCATCCGCGGCCTGCCCTACGACCGGCCGGCGACGACGATGGCCGCGTTCACGATGTGCGCGCACTGCCAGCGCGAGTACGACAGCCCCGACGACCGCCGGTTCCACGCCCAGCCCAACGCGTGCTGGACGTGCGGGCCCAAGGTCTCGCTGCTCGACCCGGCCGGCCGGCCGCTGACCGACGGCGATCCGGTGCGCGCCGCGGCGGCGATGCTCCTCGCCGGCAAGGTGCTGGCGGTCAAGGCGCTCGGCGGCTACCAGATCATGGTCGACCCCGGCCTGCCGGACGCGGTGGCCGCGCTGCGCGCGCGCAAGGAGCGCAGCGCCAAGCCGTTCGCGCTGCTCGCCCGCGACGCCGACGTGGTCGCCCGCTACGCCGAGCTCGACGACCGCGAGCGCCGGCTGCTCGAGTCGCCCGGCCGGCCGATCGTGCTGCTCCGGACCCGGCCCGGCAACGCGCTGGCCCCCGAGGTCGCGCCGGGCAGCCCGACCCTGGGCTTCATGCTGCCGGCGACCCCGCTGCAGTACCTGCTGCTCGCCGGCGCGGGCGACGTGCTGATCGCGACCAGCGGCAACGCCGCCGACGAGCCGATGGCGCGCACCGAGGCCGAGGCGCTGCGCGACCTGGGCGAGATGGTCGACGGCTTCCTCGTCCACGACCGCGAGATCGCGATGCGCGTCGACGACTCGATCGCCCGCGTGGTCCACAGCGAGCGCTCGCCCAAGACCACGTTCCTGCGCCGCGCCCGAGGCTACGCCCCCGATCCGGTGCCCGCGCCGTTCCCGGTGCCGCCGATCCTCGCGGTCGGCGCCGAGCTCAAGAACACGGTGTGCGTCGCCGACGGCCACGCGCTCTACCTCAGCCAGCACCTCGGCGACCTCAAGACGCTCGGCAACCAGGCGTTCTTCGCCGAGACGATCCGCCACCTGCGCGACGTGCTCGGCGTCACCCCGCGCTACGTCGCGCACGACCTCCACCCCGACTTCCACAGCACGCGGTTCGCGCTCGGCTGCAGCGGGATCGAGGCGGTCGGGGTCCAGCACCACCACGCGCACATGGCGTCGTGCATGGCCGACAACGGCCTCGACGCGCCGGTGATCGGCGTGGTGTTCGACGGCACCGGCTACGGCACCGACGGCACGATCTGGGGCGGCGAGGTGTTGATCGGCGACTACCGCGGGTTCGAGCGCGGCGCGCACCTCGAGCGGTTCCGGCTGCCCGGCGGCGACCGCGCGATCAAGCAGCCGTCGCGGATCGCGATCGGCCTGCTCGCCCAGCACCTCGGCGGCGACCTCGCCGGCCTGGCGCTGCCGGTGATCGAGCGCCGCGACCGCACCGAGCTCGAGGTGCTGATCAAGATGGCGCTGCGCGGGATCAACGCGCCCGAGACCTCGAGCATGGGCCGGCTGTTCGACGCGGTGTCGGCGGTGCTCGGCGTGTGCGACTAGGTCCAGTACGAGGGCCAGGCCGCGATCGAGCTCGAGTACCTGCTCGCCTGGGATCACCGCCCGGCGGCGAGCTGGCCGGTGCAGATCGAGCGCCGCGACGGCCGGCTCGTGCTCGCGCACGGGCCGTGGATGCGCGCGCTGCTCGAGGACGTGCTCGACCGCAAGCTGCCGGTCGCCCAGATCAGCCGGCGGTTCCACACCAGCGTGGTCGCCGCGATCACCGAGCTGTGCGTCGAGCTGCGCCGGCAGACCGGGATCGCCGACGTCGTGCTGAGCGGCGGCGTGTTCCTGAACCAGTTCCTGCTGGTGCGCGCCGAGCGCGAGCTGACCTCCGCCGGCCTGCGCGTCTTCACCCACAGCCGGGTCCCCACGAACGACGCGGGGATCTCGGTCGGACAAGCCATGATCGCCGCCGCGCTCGATCGTGCGCGCGCGGCCGGACCCGCCGCGGACTGACGATCACCCACGCTCGAGGACGACGATGCAACAGCAATTATCTACAGAGATCGATCACCGTAATCAGGAGTTCACGTCCAGCGTGAAGCAGCGGCTCCTGCCCAAGCTGGCGACGATGGACGAGCGGGCGCTGGAGTGGCTCATCATGGAGCACTACCAGTTCTCGTTCGCCAACAAGGGGCTGCTCCAGGCGGCGATCGACTGCACGAGCCAGCTGGCCGAGGCGGGCGTGAGCAAGGAGCTGCAGCGCAACATCGACGAGGAGGACGGCCACGCCCCGATGTACAAGCGCGGGATGATGGAGTGCGGCACCGACATTGACCAGCGGGTCAAGTTCGCGCCGACCGAGCGGTTCCTGACGCGGGTCCGCGAGCTGTGTCAGCCCGATCCGTCGCGCGCGCTCGGCGCGCTGTACGCGACCGAGACCGCGGCGATCTTCGAGCACGAGACGTTCTTCGACGTGTGCGAGGAGGTCGCGCGCCGCCGCAACTTCACGTACGAGGGCAGCCTGATCAAGCACTTCCACGACATCCACCTCAGCGGCGGCGTCGAGCAGAGCCACAAGGACGGGCTGTGCTGTTTCGTCGACGAGCAGCCGGCCACGCCGCCCACGACCGGCGCGCCGATCGATCCCTCCGCGGTCAAGCGCGGCGCGATCGAGGCGATCGAGGCGATGCAGACCTGGTGGAACAGCATGCTGGACGAGGCGTTCGCGCGCTCGGCCGCGGCGGGTGCGCGATGAGCGACGCCAGGCCGGCGCAGAAGTTCTGCGTGCTCACCAACGACCTGCAGGTCGATCTCGTCAACAAGAACGACCAGCGCAAGGCCAACGTCGAGCGCGCGACCCCGGGCATGGTCACGTTCCTGTCCGAGGTCCGCGAGCTGGGCGTCCCGGTCGTCCACCTCCAGCTGATCTACGACGAGGGTGACAAGAAGATCGAGCGGCACAACGGCCAGATCCCGGTGCTGCGCGGCACGCCCGGCGCGGAGATGCTGCCGGAGTTCGTCGCCCCGTCCGACGTGATCATGGAGAAGAAGAAGGACAGCGGGTTCTTCGAGACCAAGCTCGAGAGCTTCCTGCAGGAGCACGAGATCGACACGGTGATCATCACCGGGATGCAGGCGCAGATCTGCATCCAGACCACCGCGGCCGACGCGCACTTCCGCGGCTACAACGTGGTCGTGCCGTCCGACGGCGTGGTCTCTACCCGCGACGAGGATCGCCAGCGCGCGCTCGACTGGCTGGCGTCGTACTGCGCGGTGATCGCGCCGATGACCGAGGTGACCCGCCGGATCCGCGCCGGCGAGCGCTTCGACTTCACCCCGCCCGCGCTGCCGTAGCCCGGCGCCCGCCGAGCGCGACCGCCGCGAGGAGCGCCATGGCGGCCGCCTCGATCGCCAGCGCGCGGTACGCGACGGTGTAGCCTCCGACCCCGGCGCCCCAGCTCGCCGCGATCGCGCCGATCAGCGACGAGCCGGTCAGCTGGCCGATGATCTGGACGTTGATCAGCAGGCCCTGGGCCGACGCGCGCTCGGCCGCGGGCGCCGCCTGGTTGATCATGAACACCAGCGGCGGGCCGCTGATCCCGGCCAGGCCGCAGCTCAGCGCGACGCTGCCGGCGTAGAACGCCAGGGGCGACGCCGGCACCCCGGCGGTCACCCACACGCCGGCGGCGAACACCGCGCCGGCGCCGACCACGACCGGCACCGGCCCGAACCGGCGCAGCAGGCGTCCGACCGCCAGCGACGCGACCACGAAGCTCGCCGCCGCCGGCACCAGCATCAGGCTGGCGTCGGTGTCGCCGATGCCGTGCGCCAGCACGAGCATCCGCGGCACGAACTGCACGCTCAGCCGGCCGAGCCCGCCGCCGAACCCCAGCGCGTAGATCGCGAGCATCGGCCGGCGCGCGAGCAGCCGCGGATCGAGCACCGGGTGCGCGCTGCGCCGGGCGTGCGCGACGAACCCCGCGCCGAGCGCCGCTGCGGCGGCCAGGAGCGGCGCCCCGGTCGGCGCGCGCAGGCTCGCGCCCAGCGCGCGCAGGTCGAGCGCGTTGATCGCGATGGCCAGCGCGGCGAACGCGCCGGTCAGCAGGCCGATCCCGACCCAGTCCATCGCCGCGCCCGGCCGCCCGGCGCTGACAGGCAGCGCGCGCGCGAGGCCCGCGAGCACGATCGCGCCGAGCGGCAGGTTGACGAGGAACAGCAGCCGCCAGCTGATCTGCAGGAGCAGCCCGCCGATCACCGGGCCGGCGATGAACCCGACGCCGAGCGCGACCCCGGTCAGGCCGAGCGCGGAGGCCTGGCGATCGGCCGGCAGCGCGTCGCCGATCAGCGCGACCACCACCGGCGCGGCCCCGCCGGCGCCGATGCCCTGCAGCGCGCGGCCGGCGAGCAGCCAGCCGAACGTCGGCGACCACGCCGCCAGCGCCGAGCCGGCGACGAACACCGTGATCGCCGCGAGCAGCACCGGCCGGCGGCCGCGCACGTCGGCGGCATGCGCGCAGATCGGCAGGCCGATCAGATAGGCGAGCACGTACGCGCCGATCCCCCACGACAGCGCGCGCTCCGATAGCGCCCATTGCGCGGCCACGGTGTTGAGCGCCGGGCCGATGATCGACAGATCGAGCGCGGTCAGGAAGATGAGGACGAGCAGCAGGGCGAACGCGGCGCGACTCATGCGGCGATACCACCACGAACCGCGGCCGCTTGTCGTCTCGGCTCAGGGCAGGAAGCCGGGCGTCATCGACGGCGCGTACCAGGGCATCTCCGGGCCGTCGGTGGTGTGGCCCGCCGTGAGGCTATAGGGAGACAGGTCCCAGGGCGTCCAGCCGAGCCAGACGTCGTTGTGCGTGTTCATGTACGCGAGCAGCGCGCTGATCGCGCACGCGCCATTGGCGGCGCCGCTGCTCGCACCGAGCTCGGACAGGAACAGCCGCTTGTGGTTGGTGGTCGCCCAGGTGGTGACGTTGCTGATCAGATCGCGGTACGCGGTGCAGGACGCCGGCGCGTCCTGATACGCGTGCATGTCATAGGCGAAGTTGTTGCCGCTGTCGGTGACCGCGAGCGCGGCGACCGAGTCGAGATCGCCGCCGTTCGGCGCGTACGTGCTCCAGTGCGAGACGTCGGAGGCCCGGCTGTTCGGGACGAGGATCAGCTGGGTCGAGCCGGCGGCGCGGATCGCGGCGATCAGCACGTTGATGTCGGCGAACCAGCCGTTCGAGGTCCGGCTGAAGTCGTGCGACTCGTTCATCAGATTGAGGATCACCGCGGGATTGGCCTTCACCAGGTTGGCGAGCTTGACCCAGACGTCGCGCAGGTGATCGAGCGTCAGCGTGCCGTCGTACAGCGTGTGCTGGGTATAGCCGCTGACCTGCTGACCCTGCGCGTTGTAGGCATTGACCACGTAGCGATTATAGTTGTGCAGATCGAGGACGATCGCGAAGCCGGCGGCCGTGGCGGTGTTGATGTAGTCCAGCATGTGATCGACATAGGTCTGCGTCAGCGCGCCGTAGAGCTGGTGCTGCAGCCGCTCCCACGAGATCGGCAGGCGGATGACGTTCATGCCCTTCGCCTTGAAGTACGCCAGCTCGTTCAGGATCGTCGCGTGCGACGGCTGATCGAAGTAGGTCTGGCCCGTCCAGCCATCCCAGTCATCGCCGTACTCGGCGCCGGCGCGGTTGATCCCGCGGTAGGCGACGCCCGTCGGATAGGGCTTGCCGCCGGCGGGCGGCGGGCTCGCCGGGCAGCCGACCACGACCTTGTCGACGAGCAGGTTGCGATCCTCGGTCGCGCTCTGGAAGTCGTTGTCGAACGTGATGCGCAGCTCCTGGGTGCCGGCGGCGGCCGTGACGTTGAACGGGTAGCTGGTCCACGCGGTCGCGCTCACCGAGCCATTGCCGAGGTCGACGCCGCCGACCGAGACCCGCATGTGCGGCCACACGCCGGCCGCGGCCTCGCCCTTGGCCGTCACGGTGATGGTGGCCTGGCCCGCGGTGAAGCCGTGATTGGTCGACAGATAGCCGTTCGACCACAGGTTCCAGCCGCCGGTGGTCGCGCCGCCCGTCGAGTGCGTCATCTGCTCGGCCTCGTACGTCGTGGGCTGGCACGCCGCGACCCGGGCCGCCTCGGTCGGCGGCGCGGGTGAGGCCTCGTCCGGCTCGACGTCGCTGCACGCCATGGCGGCGAGGCCGGCGGCGAGGATCAGACATCCCGTGGTGACTGCGCGTGTTGTCATCGGCTCATCGATGACGCACTCGCGCAGCTTCGACAAGCGTGCGGGGCGACGAGCGCGCGGCCGCGGATCTGCCGTGTTGTCGTGGTCACAGCGCGTCGTGAACCGCTCGGTTTGCAACCTGAACGGTGTAGTGAAGGCCCGCGGTGCGCGCGTCGACGGGCAACCTGCCGAAATCGCGTGACGCGCGCGCGGCCCGCGAGCTGCACGGCTCGCCGAGCATGACCCAGCGGCTCCTGCTCGCGTCCGTGATGTGCCTCTCCGGCGGCTGCATGATCGGCGGTTCACCGTCGTCCAGCACAACATCGAGAAGAAGGACGGCCCGCTCGGCGTGGCGCTCGACGCCGGCAAGGACGCCGACGGCATCACGTTGCAGGAGGTCTGGCCCGGCCAGCTCGCGACGCTGCGCGCCAAGGCGACCGCCAAGGGCTGGACGCTATCGGCCGCCGAGGTCCAGCACGCGGGCTGCCCGGGCGACCTGAAGCCGTGGGTCGTCGCGATCTGGACCGGCGGCGCCAACGGCGAGATCTCGAAGATCGACCAGCTCGGCACCACGCCCGGCGTGCCCGGCCAGGCCGCCTGCGTCGCGTTCCCGTTCAAGTCCGTCAAGACCCACCTGTGCTCGGTCAAGCTAATCTCGACCCCCAA
>DASWOO010000567.1:0-4718 GCA_036404335.1 Kofleriaceae bacterium | reverse complement strand
CAGCGCGATCGTCATGCACAGGGCGAGCTTGCGCATCAGCGATGCCCATGGCGGACGCGAACCCCGCCGCCGATGCCCACGCCGACCCCGGCGCTGACCCCCACGCCCACCCCGATATGCACGCTCGGCATCACCGCGCGGATCGACACGCCCGGCGGCGCGACGAACACGGCGGCCGCGGCGTGCGCGTGCGGCGCCTCGACGACCACCGCCGGGGTCATGAACTCGGCGCGCAGGCCGATCCACGCCGACGGCGGCTGGACCGTGATCACCGGCCGCTCGTAGACGATCGGCGTGTACATCGCGTTGATCTTGACCATCGCCGGCCGCGCGTCGACGAAGACCTTCGGCGGCTCGCCGACGTAGAAGTACGCGTCGCCCGCCAGCTCGAACTCGGGGCTCTGCGGCGGCGCGAAATAGTGGAAGTGCGGGCCCTCGAGGTAGCAGAACTCCTCGTCGGGCTGGTCGTCGGCCAGCACCATGTCGACGTGGATGATGTGCGGGCCCTTGTAGGCGTAGTGCTTGCCGTCGTAGCCGAACGCCACCGGGTCGCCGACGAAGTAGTGCGCGCCGTGGTGGTCGCGGTACTGCAGCTTGTCGGCCTCGTAGACGTGGACGTGCGGGCCCTCGATGTAGCAGAGGCCGCCGCCCGCGGACTTCGGGATCGGATGGATGCCCACGTAGTGGACCTGCACGACGAGCGGCGCGGCGGTGACCGGCGCCGTGACCGCCGCCGCGACAGCGAGTGATCCGATCACCGCGGCGGCCAGGAGGCGTTTGACGAGCTGCATGCCCCAAAGGCTGCCTCTCATTAAGGTAAGGTTACAAGACCGGCTGTAGGACAGGGTCCTACCGCGCGGCTACTAATCGTCGGACTCGGGCGCGTCGCCCTGGGGCGCCGGCGCGATCTGCGAGGGATCGACCCGGGCAGACACCGAGAACGTCTGCTCGATCTCGTTGAGCTCGGCCGTCAGCTTTCCCGACAGGGTGAGTGGGGTTTCCGACGGTCGATCGAGCGGAATCTCGACGACGATCGCCTCGCCGGCCGGGACCTCGCGGCGCAGGGCGACCTCGCCCTCCGAGATCTTCGTGCCGTTGGCGGCGAACGAGTACTCGAGCTTGGTCAACTTCATCACGTGGCTGGCGGGGTTGGTGACCTGGACGAACACCACCTCGTGCCGCGGCTCTTCGTGCAGCCCGACGACGCGCAGCTCGGGCGACTTGTTGGCGTGGCACCCGGCGGCGAGCGCAAGCGTGAGACAAAGCTGGACGAGGCGGCGGACCATGACTTCTCTGTGAAGTCAGTGTGCGGCTTCCGTGCCAGCGCGCAAGTTCTTGCAACCCATGGGCGGTGTTGCCGAAAGCCACGACGATCCGACAGCGCCCGTTCACAGCGCCTGACGTTGCTGTCATGGAAACCGCACGTTAACTTCGAGCCGTGAAGATCGAAAAAGGCCGTCGGGTGACTGTGAAGGTCGACCTTTCCGTGGTCGGCGGAGCCCAGCTCGAGAAGAGCACCGTCGAGTACATCCATGGCGGTGGCTCGATGCTGCCGGGCCTCGAAGCCGTTCTCGCAGGCCTCGAAAAAGGCGCCAAGCGTGAAGGCGTGATCAAGGCCAAGGATGCGTTCGGCAACCCGTCGATGCACCCGATGAAGAAGATGAAGCGGACCGAGTTCCCCAAGGACCTCAAGATCGCGCCCGGCGAGCAGATGGTCGCCAAGGGCGTGAACGACATGAACGTCGTCCTCAAGATCGAGAAGGTCAACGGCGACGACGTCGACGTCCGCCTCGTCCACCCGCTCGCCGACAAGGACATCAAGTACTCCGCCGAGGTCGTCCAGGTCTCGGACCCGCGGCCGCCGCCGATGCCGGGTCAGGCGCTCGACATCGATCTCAAAGAAGAGTCGTGATGCATCCGCGCCGGCTGTACGCCCACCGGGGCGCGTCGGCCGAGCGGCCCGAGAACACGATGCCGGCGTTCGAGCGCGCCGCCGAGGTCGGCGTCGATGCGCTCGAGATGGACGTTCACCTGACGCGCGACGATCAGCTGCTGGTCGTGCACGACGACACCGCGCAGCGGACCTGCGGCGTGAGCCGGGCGTGGCGCGAGCTGGACCTGGCCGACGCGCAGCGGCTCGACGCCGGCTGGGGCTTCGTCGCCGCCGACGGCACGCGGCCGTTCGCGGGCCGGGGCATCTCGGCGCCGAGCTTCGCCGACGTGCTCGACGCGTTTCCCGGCCTGCGGATCAACGTCGACCTGAAGGGCGATCGCGCGGTCGAGCTGATGCTCGCGCTGCTGCGCAGCAAGCGCGCCGAGGACCGCGTGACCCTGGCGAGCTTCCAGCTGCGGACGCTGATGCAGATCCGCCGGCGCGGGTTCGGCGGCGAGACCGCGCTGTCGCAGCCCGAGGTCGCGTCGCTGATCGCGGTGCCGGCGATGCTGTGGCGCCAGCTGCCGCTGACCGGATCGGCCGCGCAGCTCCCGACCCACGCCGGTCGGGTCCGGTTAGATCGCGCGTCGTTCATCGCGAAGTGCCACAGCATCGGCCTGCGGGTCGACTTCTGGACGATCGACGATCCGGCGGAAGCGCGGCGGCTGATCGAGCTCGGTGCCGACGGCATCATGACGAATGATCCGGCGGCGGTGCGCTCGGTATTTCACGGGTGACCGCGGCCCCACCGTCGCGCTTGGCGATCGGCGGACGCTTTGCAGGAGCACCTGTCCGATGGCTCGCGCCGCCCCCACCACCGCGTGCCGGCGCCGCTGGTGAAACATCAACAGGTGAAAGATGTCGAAACTTCGACATCGAGAATTGACATCACCCGGCGCAGTTGCCCTTGAAAGGCGATCGGTTCCGGAGCAATTTCCAGCTTTCCTAAATCCCGATTGGAGTAGGTCTCATGGCTCTCAAAAAAGGCGTCGAGGTCAAGCCCGCGAAGGGCAAGCTCGGCATCCTGATGCCCGGCATGGGCGCGGTCGCGACAACGTTTATCGCCGGTGTTCAGGCGATCCGCCGTGGGATCGGAAAGCCGATCGGCTCGCTGACCCAGCTCGGCCACATCCGCGTTGGCAAGCGGACCGATGACAACTCGCCCGCGATCAAGGACTACGTCTCGCTCGCGTCGCTCGATGACATCGTGTTCGGCGGCTGGGACATCTTCCCGGATAACGCGTATCAGGCGGCGGTCCGCGCCGGCGTGCTCGAGTCGAAGGACCTCGACCCGTTGAAGGAAGAGCTCGAGGCGATCAAGCCGATGACGGCCGTGTTCGAGCAGGCCTACGTCAAAAAGCTCAACGGCCCGAACGTGAAGAAGGGCACGTCGAAGATGGACCTCGCCGAGCAGGTGATGGCCGACATCAAGACGTTCAAGGAGACCCACAACTGTGACCGCCTGGTCGCGGTGTGGTGCGGCTCGACCGAGGTCTACCGCAAGCCGACCGAGGTCCACAGCAGCATCGAGAAGTTCGAGGCCGCGCTGCGCGCCTCGCACGACGACATCGCGCCGTCGCAGATCTACGCGTACGCGTGCCTCAAGATGGGCGTGCCGTACGCCAACGGCGCGCCGAACCTGTCGGTCGACACGCCCGCCCTGCTCGAGCTCGCGCGCAGCCAGAACCTGCCCGTCACCGGCAAGGACTTCAAGACGGGCCAGACCCTGATGAAGACGATCCTCGCGCCCGGCTTCAAGGCGCGCATGCTCGGCCTCGACGGCTGGTACTCGACCAACATCCTCGGCAACCGCGATGGCGAGGTGCTCGACGACCCCGAGTCGTTCAAGAGCAAGGAGGTCTCCAAGCTCGGGGTGATCGACCACATCCTGCAGCCGGCGCTGTACCCCGACCTCTACGGCAACATCAGCCACGTCGTGCGCATCAACTACTACCCGCCGCGCGGCGACAACAAAGAGGGCTGGGACAACATCGACATCCGGGGCTGGCTCGGCTACCCGATGCAGATCAAGGTCAACTTCCTGTGCCGCGACTCGATCCTCGCGGCGCCGATCGTCCTCGATCTCGCGCTGTTCATGGACTTCGCGCACCGCGCGGGCATGAGCGGTATCCAGGAGTGGCTGTCGTTCTACTGGAAGTCGCCGATGACCCAGGAGGGCCTGTACCCGGAGCACGACCTGTTCATCCAGCTGATGAAGCTGAAGAACACGCTGCGCTACACCAAGGGTGACGAGCTGATCACCCACCTCGGCGCCGAGTATTACGACTAGTCGTCAGTCGCTCGGATCGACGAGCGCCAGGCGCATCTCGGCGCGCATGCGGGGCTCGCCGGGCCGGATCGCGCCGCGCGCGCCGGTGCGGGTGAAGCCGCAGCGCAGATAGAGCCGCTCGGCGCCCGGGTTGTCCTCGGCGACCTCGAGCAGGATCTGGTGGCAGGCGAGCCGGCGGCCGAGGTCGATGATCCGGCGGACCAGGGCCTCGCCGACGCCGCGGCCGCGGGCGGCCGGGGCGACCCACATCGAGACCAGGTCGAGGCTCGGGCCGTCGCGAAGTCCGCCGGCCGTGCCGAGGGTGTCGCCGCGCTCGTCGAGGGCGACGAGCTGGGTCCGGGCGGCGAGCCGGGCGCGCCACGCGGCCTCGGCTTGCGCGCGCTCAGCTTCGAGCGTGCTGCCGTACGCCGAGGGCGACTCGGTCAGCATCGCCAGCCGGACCGCGCGAAACACCGGCCAGTCGTCCGGGGTGAGCGCGACGATCTGCATCACGCC
>DASWOO010000566.1:0-6872 GCA_036404335.1 Kofleriaceae bacterium | reverse complement strand
CTTCCATGACACCGTGGGGCGGATGACCCCCGTATGATACAGCTGGAATTAGCCATGAGCGGTTTCCGAGGATCAATGGCTATCCGGCCGCACGCCGGCCCGGCCTCCTCGTCGGAGGGCGCGTCCGCGGCGGCTGGCTGGCTGGCGGCGCGCCGGCTGCCCACGCCCAGCGTCCTGCGCTGGCACGTCGAGATCGCGCTCGATACCCGCGACGCGCCGGCGCCCCACGCGTTCGACGACCGGGCCGCGACCCGGTTCCACGTCGACATCTACTCCGAGGAGTGGGGCGTGTTCTTCTGCCACGGCGGCCGCTCGTCGTGGATCCGCGTGACCGATATCGCGTTTGTTCACGGCCGCGATGACTTCGGCCTGCTCGGGACGATCCCGGCGCTCAAGGACATCGGCGCGCTGCTGCGCAAGCTCGAGCAGCAGCACGCCATCCAGCTCCAGCGCCAGCACGCCGCGATCCGCACCAACCTGACCGGCGCCGAGCCGGCGATCCGCCGCTGGATCGCGACGCTGTAGGCCGGTTCGCGCCGCCGGGCGGGCGCGCACAGCCCGGGTGTGCGCCGTGATAGCGTCGCACGATGGACGCGCGGAAGCCCAAGACGATCGCGGTGGTGCTGGCAGGTGCGGTCGCGCGCGGCGCATTCGAAGCCGGGGTGATCCGCGCGCTGGCCGAGGCCAACGTGCGCATCGTCCAGATCATCGCGGCGAGCTCCGGCGCGCTCAACGGGACGATGCTCGCGGCGGCGGTGCGCGACGGCAAGGTGCCATCGGTGAGCGAGACACTGAAGGACCTGTGGCTCGAGCACGCGAGCTGGACCGAGGTGTTCCACGCCAAGCCGAGCGCGCTGATCCGCGGCGAGGGCGTCTCGGATCAGACCAAGCTGCGCAAGCTGCTCCACGATCACATCCAGCCCTCGCAGCTGCCGGCTGACGCCGAGATCAGCCTGCGGATCATGGTCGCGCCGCTGCAGGGCGCGCTCGGCAAGATCGGCGACGCCCCGGCGACGACCTACGAGGCGTTCGCCGACTTCGACACCACCACGTTCGCGAGCCAGCCCGAGCTCGACGCGATGTTCACCGCGGCGACCGCGTCGGCGGCGTTCCCGATCGTGTTCACCCCGGTCGAGGTCGGCGCGCTCGGGCCGTGCGTCGACGGCGGCACGGTCAACAACACGCCGGTCGCCCACGCGCTCGACGGCCCGTTCGGCGACCAGCTCGACGCCGTCGTCGTGGTCTCGACCGCGGTCGAGCAGGCGACCAAGCCGGCCGAGCTGCACGGCGTCGGCCTGATCGGCCACCTGGCGGAGATGCTGATCGACGAGCGGCTGTATCGCGATCTGCGCGAGGCGGTCGACGTCAACACCGGGCTCGCCGCGCTCGACACCCTGGTCACGACCGGCCAGCTGACCGCGGCGCAGCGCGACCTCGTGCTCGCCGCGATCGGCTGGAACGGCCGGCGGCAGATCGAGCTGATCCGGATCCGCCCGGTCACCGAGATCCAGGGCAACGCGTTCTCCGGGTTCTTCGACCGCCAGGTGCGCGCCGACCTGCTCGACGCCGGCTACCAGCGCGGCCACGACGTGCTGAAGGCGCTGGGCTGGCTCGCTCAGTGAGCGACGACCACGTCGTAGGCGTTGCCGCCGACGCGGTAGTATTGCCACGCGCGATCGAAGGTCAGCGCGCCGAACAGGTTGATCGCGATGCCGGCGATGATCAGCGCCCTGGCCACCCGGGTCAGCGGCCGGCCGCCGATCGCGAGCAGCATGATCAGGAACACGAGGTAGTCGAGGCCGAACCGGTAGCCGAACTGGACCCAACCGCTGTTCTGGTAGAGCAGCGACGGTAGCGCGACGACCAGCACGGTCAGCCACAGCGCGCGGTGCAGCGCGTTGCGCTCGCGCGGCCAGACCACGAGCAGCAGCACCGGCGTGGTGAACCACAGGGCGAGGCCGTGGCCGCCGATCTGGAGGTACGGCGCGTGCGGCACGAGCTCGGGCAGCAGGGTGAACGCGACGGCGAGGTTGCGCGCCAGGTAGTGATAGCTGGCGAGGCCAAACTGCTCGATCTGCGCCTGCTGGCGGACCTCGAGGTAGGTGTGGCCGAACTCGGTCGGCGCGCCGAACCGGACGTAGTTGTACAGGCAGCCGAGCAGCGCGAAGCCGATCACCGGCGCGGCGAACGGCAGGAGCCGGCGGCCCAGCGCGCGGAGCATCGCGCCGCGCTCGGCGCGCCACGCGACGCGGCCGCCGGCCATCCGCCAGGCCTCGCACACGAACAGGACGACCATGAACGCCATCGCCGTGCGGGTCAGGGCGGCGGCGCCGAGCGCGAGCCCGGCGATCACCGGCCGCCGCGCCTCGATCGACGCCCAGGCGTAGCCCAGGGCGAGCGCGACGCCGACGACGTGCGTAGTGTACCAGACCTTGCCCTGGACTGCGGCGAAGTACAGCACGCTGCCGAACGCCAGGGTCGCGACCAGCCACAGGTCGTCTGCCACGGAGCGGTGGGACAGCCCCGCGGCGACCAGCCGGCGCAGCACGAGCAGCGTGAGCGGCAGGATGCACGCCGCGACCAGCAGGGTGGGGATCACGTCGTTGCCGCCGCGCCCGCCGAGCAGCGCGCCCGGCAGCATGATCACCGTCGGGAACGGCGGGAAGGACATGTACGCGGTCACGCCGCTCGACGCCTTGACCCGCGCGATCGGCAGCTCCTGGCCATCGAGCGTGCGGAACACCGGCCGGGTGGTCAGCCGCCGGCCTCGCGCGGCGCTGCCATCGTCGAGGGTCACGGCCTCGACCTTGGCCCAGTCGTCGCCGGTCAGCGGCGGGTCGATCGCGGCGCGGCCGTGCAGCCAGGCGTCGGCCTGGTACATGAAGTGCGGCGCCGACGACGCGTGGCGCACGCGGCTGCCGGCGACCCCGGCGTAGAGGACCAGGCCGATCACGAACAGCGCTGCATGCAGCCGCACGCGCGGACCATACCTCGGCGTGATAGCGTCAGCGCGGTGTCGCGCACCCGGCCGATCGCAGCCGTGCCGGCGCTGCTGCTGATCGCGGTGGCGGGCTGGGAGGTGTGCGCGGCGCGGCGCGACGCGCGCGCGATGCCGGACGACGCGGCGTGGCATGCGGCGGGAGACCTCGTGCGGGCCGGGTACCAGCCGGGCGATCTGATCGTGTTCGCGCCGGGCTGGGTCGATCCGATCGGCCGCCGCGAGCTGGGCGCGCTGATCCCGGTCGCCGACGCGGCGCGGATGGACGCCGCGCGCTATGCCCGGATCTGGGAGCTCTCGGTGCGCGGCGCGCGCGCGCCCGAGGTCGAGGGGCTGACCGCGGCGACCGTGGAGACGCGATCGGGCATCGAGATCCGGCGCTACGCGCAGCCGCCCGCGATCGTCGTCGGCGATGTGCTCGATCGGTACGCCAGCGCGACCGGCGGCCACCCGGCGCTGACCCTGGCCGAGGTCGGGTTCGCGCCGCATCGCTGCCTGCAGCTCAGCCCCGTGCCCGGCGTCCCGCTGCGCATCGTGTTTCCGGCGTTCCCGCTCGGCCGCCAGCTGGTCGGCTACGTCGGCATCGCGGACGTGTTCACCCGGCGCGACGTGCGCTCGCCGGTCGCGCTCGAGGTCGAGCTCGGCGGCGCCGTCATCGCCTCGGCCACGGCCGGCGTCGACGATGGCTGGGTCCGGTTCGCCGCGGCGACGCCGCCGGGCGCCGGCGACGTCGCGTTCGTGCTGCACGCGGCCGACGCCAACCGCAAGCTGTGCTTCGCCGCCGAGGCCCGGCAGTGACGCGCCGGCGCGAGCTGGTTGGCCTGGTCGGCCTGGTCGGCGCGATCCGGCGGCGGCCGGCCGTGCTCGGCTGGCTGCTCGGCCTCGCCACCGCGGCGCTGGTCCTCGTCAACCAGCAGGAGGTCGGCATCGCGCGCGACGAGGTCGTCTACATGCAGGCGGCCAGCCGCTATGCCGCGTGGTGGACGGGCCTCCTCGACCACGGGATCAGCGAGCGCTCGGTGACCCAGACGTTCGGCGGGCCGGGCCCGACCGACAACAACCGCGAGCACCCGGCGCTGATGAAGACGCTGTTCGGCCTGTCCGAGCGCGTCCTGCACCAGCGGCTCGGCGTCGACGAGGTCACCGCGTTCCGCGCGCCCGCGGCGCTGATCCACGGCGCGCTGGTCGCGATCGTGTTCGGCTTCGCGCTCGAGCTGTGGGGCCTGGCGGCGGCCCTCGCGGCCGCGCTGTGCCTGATCGGCCTGCCGCGCGCGGTGTTCCACGCCGGGCTGGCGTGCTTCGACGCGCCGATCATGGCGCTGTGGTTCGCGACCGTCGTCGCGTACGCGCGCGCGATGGCCGAGCCTGCGCGGCGCTGGCCGTGGCAGGTCGGCGTGCTGTGGGGCCTGGCGCTGGCGACCAAGCACACCGCGCTGCTGCTGCCGTTCGCGCTCGGCGCGCACTATCTGATCGTCGGCTGGCGCCAGGCGCGTCCGGCCACCGGCCTCGCGCGGCTGCGCGCGATGACCGGTCATCGCTGGCGGGTGATCGTCTCGCTCGCGGTGTGCGGGCCGGTGACGCTGTACGTCGTGTGGCCGTGGCTGTGGTTCGCGCCGATCGCGCACGTCCGCGACTGGCTCGCGTTCCACCTGAACCACGTGCACTACAACTACGAATACCTGGGCCACAACTGGAACGCGCCGCGGTTCCCGTGGCACGTCGCGCTGGTCACCACGCTGTTCACGGTGCCGGTGGCCACGCTGGTCGCGGCGGCGATCGGCGGCGTGGTCTGGCTCACCGGCGCGCGGCGGGAGGGCGCAGCGGGCGACGGCCAGGCGCCGGTCCTGCTGCTCGTGCTGTCGTTCGCGGCGTCGATCGGTCCGTTCGTCCTGGGCACGACGCCGATCTTCGGCTCCGAGAAGCACTGGATGCCGGCGCTGCCGAGCCTGGCGATCGCCGCCGGCGTAGGTATCGCGTGGTCAGGTCGCCGGCTCGCCGCGCTGGTGCCGCGCGTGCCCGCCGCCGCCGTGATCGGCGGGCTGACCGCCGCGGTCGCGCTCGCCGCCGCGGCCGAGCTGTCGGTCGCCGAGCCGTACGCGCTGACCTGGTACAACGCGCTCGCTGGGGGCGCGCCGGGCGGCGCTGAGCTCGGCATGAACCGGCAATTCTGGGGCGTCTCCGCGCGCGGCGTGCTGTCCGAGCTGGGCCAGCTGTCGTCGGGCCGGACCTACGTCTACACCCACGACGCGTCGCCGGCGTGGGGCGTCTACCAGCGCGAGGGTCAGGTGTCGCGAGACCTCGTCGACGCCGGGCTCGAGCAGCCCGGGATCGACCGAAGCCAGCTCGCGATCGTCGTCCACGAGCTGCACTTCAACCGCCACGACTTCATGATCTGGTCGGCGTACGGCACGGTCGCGCCGGTGTTCGTGCTGACCAGCAGCGGCGTGCCGATCGTCTCGGTCTACCGGCGACCGCCGCGCTAGTAGACGTGCGGCCGTGCCCCGTTGCGCGAAGTCGCACGTGGCTCCTCTGCGAGCGCGTGGACCGACCTTGCTCGCGTCCGCGGAGGCATCGAGCCTTACGGCTGAATCGCGATCGCTGTCGAGCCCGCTCACATCTGGAGCAGATCTTGTATCTGTTCGTCCGCTCGAGAGACGCATCGTGGTTCAATAATCTCATGGCCGAAACCCGAAGCATGGCGCGTGTCGACACCGGCGTGCCTGGCCTCGACACCATCTTGAGTGGCGGGCTGTTCAAGGGCGGGGTCTACATCATCGAAGGCACCCCGGGAGCTGGCAAGACCATCCTCGGGAACCAGATCTGCTTTCACCGCGCCAGCCGCGGCGACAGCGTGATCTACGTGACCCTGCTCGCGGAGTCGCACACGCGGCTGATCGCGCACCTGCGGCCCATGGCGTTCTTCCGGCCCGAGCTGATCGCGGCGTCGATCTACTACATCAGCGCGTTCAAGGTCCTCGAGGAGTCGGGGCTCGACGGGCTGCTCCGGTCGGTGCAGGAATCGGTGTACGCGCGTAAGGCGACGTTCCTCGTGCTCGACGGCCTGGTCTCGGCCGAAGAGTTCGCGCCGTCCTCGCGCGACTTCAAGAAGTTCATCCACGGCCTGCAGACGATCAGCGGCATGACCGATTGCACCGTGCTGCTGCTATCGTCGAGTGCGCGCGGCGGCGGGCTCCGCCCCGAGCACACGATGGTCGACGGGCTGATCGAGCTCGGCGAAACGCAGGTCGGCGTCCAGTCGCTGCGCCACGTCCTGGTCCGCAAGATGCGTGGCGCCAGCCAGCAGCGCGGCCGCCACGCGCTCGAGATCTCCGCCGCGGGCATCAAGATCCGTCCGCGGACCGAGACCCTGCTGCGGACGCGCGGCGAGCAGGAGCAGCCGCCGTCCCCGTCGTCGCTGCATGACTTCGGCGTGGTCGGACTCGACGCGATGTTGCGCGGCGGCCTGCCCAACGGTTCGGCGACGATCGTGCTCGGCCCGTCGGGCAGCGGCAAGACCACGCTCGGCTTGCAGTTCCTGTCGGCCGGGCGTCGCCACAACACCGTCGGGCTCTACGTCGGGTTCTACGAGCGCCCGACCGGCCTGCTCGCCAAGGGCCGCCGGCTCGGGCTCGGCCTCGCGGAGGCGTGCAACGACGGCCTGCTCCACATGTTCTGGGAGGCGCCGATCGAAGGCGTGCTCGACGCGGTGGTCGACCGCGTGCTGCGCGCGGTGGTCGAGCACAAGGTCACCCGGCTGGTGTTCGACGGCCTGCACGGGTTTCGCCACAACGCCGAGTACCCCGACCGGACCCGCACCGTGTTCTCGGCGTTCGCCGACGAGCTGACCCGGCTCGGCGTGACCACGCTGTTTACG
>DASWOO010000565.1:0-5233 GCA_036404335.1 Kofleriaceae bacterium | reverse complement strand
ACACGCCGCCGCGTCGGCGCGGGCCGGGCCGGCCCTTGCTGATCATCCGGTTCAGGTGCTTGGCCGCCGAGATCTGGAAGCTCTGCATGCCGCGCCAGAGCGCCCGCCGGTTGCCCGCCTCGACCAGCAAGTGGATGTGCGTGCGCTGCAGGCTCAGGTGCACGATCCGGAAGTCGCCGCGCTCCGCGACCACGAGCGTGGCCTCGCGGATCGCCTGGTACGCCAACCGGCGCCGCAGGCTGCCGACCTCGCGCACCACGCGCAGCACCACGTGCACCGGATGATGTCGTGACAGCGCCGGCCTCATCTTGTGCGGCGCCCCCGCCCTGGCCTTCTTCGGCCGCCCGAGCTTGGGCTTCCTCTTTCGCGGCGGTGTCGGCGCGACCAGCAGCGGCAGCTGCTCTGCCTGACGCTCACCCTCCCGAGCCGTCGGGCCACTCGCCCGCCGCTTCGCCTTCGTCGCCATGCTTCATGGATAGCACCCTGGCGAGCCGTGGCAATCGACTTTTCGCCGATATTTTTAACTGAGAAGTTGAGGCGATGCGCGGGATGCGCGGGATGCGCGCGGGGAGATGCCGCCTCGGTCCAGCGTTACCAGGGACGGCTGAAATGCGCGTCGACGGCGGATCGACAACGCGCGTTCGGTGACACGCTGCCGGAGAAGGCCTCGCAGGCGGTCTCGACTGGCTGACCGGCTCGTCTCGAGCGAGGCGCTGCGGAGCCGATCACCAGCGCGGGGCTACGGGGCGACCGGGCTACGGGGACGGCGGAAACGCGAGCTGATGGAAGGCGCTCTCCACGGCGTCGAGCGAGGCGGTGTCGATGGCCGAAAGGTCCTCGGGATGCTGGCAGCCGCTGTAGAACGAGTCGGTGTAGTGGGTGACCCCGGTCGCCGTCGCGACGGACAGGTGAACGGTGGCCTTGTCGGCGCCGCAGGTGCCCGTGTCGACGACCCGGAGCACGTCGAGCGTGGGGACGAGCGCGCCGAGCTGGGCGGCGGACAGGGGGGCAAGGGGACGGTCGCGGCCATGTGCGTGAGGGGCTGGTTCCCCCCGTACGCCAGGCAGATCGACGCGTCGAGCGTGGCGGGGCTGACCACCAGCGTGTACGTGACGAGCTCCATGGGGCACTCGTCCGTGGGGGAGAAGATCGGACGCGCCCCACCAGCGCCGTGGGTCAGCACCAGGGAGCGCGCCTCGTCGCTCCAGACCCCGGTGCTGTCGCTGCGCCCGGCGAGCAGCATCACCGCTACGCGACCCAGGGAACGCGCTCGACCTAGCATGTCGCGCTACAGAGCAAGCGATGTGTCTGCGCCAGCGCCCGTTGCGCGGCGTGATCGCGCCGGTTCCGGAGACCACGACATCGCGGTCAGGATGCCGGCGTCGCTAGCGCGTCAGCTTGCGGTACTCGTTGATATGCCGGATCGCGGCGCGCGAGTCGCCGGACTGGTCGAACAGCGTGGCGAGGTTGTAGTGGGCCTCGGCGAGCCGCGGGTCGATCTCGAGGGCGCGGCGGTAGCAGACGATCGCGTCCTCCTCGTTGCCGGCGTCCTGGGCGATGACGCCGAGGTTGTAGTGCGCGGTGGCGTCGCCGCCGTCGAGGGCGAGCGCGCTGCGGAAGCACTCGCGGGCGGCCTCGCGGTCGCCGCTCTCGGCGAACATGCGGCCGAGGTTGATCCAGGCCTCGGTGCACGAGGGGCGCAGGCGGAGCGAGCGGCGGTAGGCGTCGATCGCGGCGACCGGGTCGCGATCCTCGAGCTGAAGGGCGCGGGTCAGCCATTGCTCGGCGGTGGTCGGCGCGACCGCGATCGGGGCGGGCGTGTCGTAGCCGCGCGGCAGCTCGCGCAGCTCGGCCGGCGACAGCTCGGCGCTGGCGTCGGGGTCGAGCGCGAACGACAGCTGGCCGCGCTCGGCGTGCCGGCGATCGCCGCGGACCTGGACGTGGCCGCCGCGGGCCTCGAGCGTCAGCTCGGCGAACGTGGTGCCGCCGGTCAGGCGATGCTGGAGCTCGACCAGATCGCGCCGGACCCGGATCAGCGACAGGCCATCTTCGAGCAGCGCCTTGATCATGCGCAGCGCGGTCAGATCGCGAAACGTCAGCTGCGCCGGCACGGTGCCCGGCGCGCCGACCAGGCCGTCGCGAATGCAGCTACGGACCGCCGACTCCGGTAGGCCGATCAGCTGCGCGGCATGTCGCGCCGAGTAACTGGTCCACACGCGAGCATCCTACTCGCGAGCCGGCCGCGTGCGAAAGCCGAGATCGGAGCGCCGTGCGCAACGCTGTGTGCTTTGTCAGCTATGGCTGTACGAATGCCGCCGTGTTGCTGGTACGCGGATCACGCGAGGTTCACATCGTGCGCGAGTTGTGCAATCCAGGCGCGCGTTGCATCGGCGAGCTCGTCGATGACCTCCGATGAGGTGCGCCCTGAACGCACCAGCACGTCGAAGCCGTGGTCTGCGTGTTTCACCACGTGAAGCTGCGCGCGCATGCCGAGTTTGCGTACCACCGGTCGCAGGCGTCGCAGGCCCGCGAGCTCGTCGCGATCACCTTGTAAGAACAGCATGGGCCCGGCCGCGGCGATCAGATGTTCAGCGCGTTCGATGCTCGGCTTGTCCGGTGGATGCAGCGGGAAGCCGAGGAAGATCAGGCCGCGCACGCCCGGCAGCGCGCTCGCGGCGTGGGCGCGCGAGGTCATCCGGCCGCCGAACGACTTGCCGCCCGCGAACATCGGCAGATGCGCGAACCGTGCACGCGCCGCCGCCCATACCTGCTGCACGCTGGCCTCGGCGACCTCGGCCCGGTCCGGCCGCGCCTTGCCGGCCGCCATGTACGGAAACTCCCAGCGCAGGGTCGCGAGCCGGCGCGCCGCGAGCGCCTCGGCGATCGCCGCCATGAAGGTGTGGCGCATGCCGGCGCCCGCACCATGTGCGAGGACATAGAGCGCGGTCGGTGCGGCCGGCATCCGCAGCAGCGCGGGATGGCCCGCGAGCGACAGCGCCTCCTCGATCGATGACGACCCCATCACGGTCATTCACCTCACCGGCCGCCCGCTGTCAATCCGTCTGTTATCGTCGTGCGGATGCGCACGATCGGGGTGCTCGCGGTGTGGCTCGCGAGCGCGGGCTGTCACGTCGTGACGCAAAACACCTACCTGCGCGGCGGCGCGAGCGAGCGCGTGCCCGACCTCGCGACCGCCAAGGCCGGACCACCGGCGATCGAGCTCGGCGAGGCCGGCGAGCTGCGGTTCCTCGAGCCGCTGAGCTGCGCCACCGACGAGCGCCAGCCGCAGCGCGCCGAGCTCGAGCGGGTGATCGGCCCGAACCTGGCGACGTTCACCGTCGGCCTGATCGCCGCCGCGCTCGGCGGCGTGATGCTGACCGCCGGCGCGATTGCCCACGATCCCGGCGCGAGCCCCTACACTTACGCCGGCGCGGCCGGCCTCGCGCTCGGCCTGCCGCTCGCGATCGGCCCGTGGCTCGGCAACCGCACCGAGGTCGCGCCGGTGCTCGGCATCACCGACTCGACCACGCGGCGCCCCGGTCCGCCCGCGCCGTGCGGCAGCCGGCCGGTCGCGGCCCGCGCCGCCACGCTGACCACCAGCGGCCTCGAGATCCGCGGCCAGATCGATCGCGACGGCAGGTTCGAGATCTCGCCCTACCAGTGGATCGACGCCTACGCCGCCGGCGACGCCCCGGCCGCCGAGCTGCGCGCGGCCCTCGACGGCGCTCCACCGCGGATCCTCACCACCGTGCTCGCCCGGCCTGCCCTCGCCGCACGCGCCGCCGGCTTCCTCGCCCGCGCCGGCATCGACGCCCGGGTCGCCCCGCTCCGCCTGGTGCCCAACATCACCGCCACCGCGCTGCGCGCCCGGTTCGTCGCCACCGAGCACGGCCCCGCGGTGCACCTCGCGCTCGCGCTGCGCAACGCCGGACCCGGCGACGCCGCGGGCCTGCGCGGCCAGGTCGTCGCGCCGGGCGCCCCGGCGATCGACGGCCGCATCCTGTACGTCGGCGCGCTCGGACGGGCCGCGACAACCACCGCCGAGCTGACCATCCCGATCTCGTCCGGCGCGGCCAGCGCGCTCGCCGGCCACGACGTCGACCTGTCCGTCGAGCTGCGCGACGCGTACGGCACCGCGCCGGCCACGCCGATCCGGTTCCACGGCGTGCTGCCCGGCGATCCGCTCGGAGCCGCGCCGTGACCGCCGTGATCGGCAGCGGCGCCGCCGGGCTCGCCGCCAGCCGCGCGCTGATCGCCGCCGGCCACGAGGTCACGCTGTACGAGGCGGGGCCCGCGCCCGGCGGCCACGTCCTGACCGTCGACGCCGATGGCCACGCGATCGACCTGGGCTTCATCGTGTGCAACCGCGCGCGCTATCCATCGATGTTTCGCATGCTCGACGAGCTCGGCGTCGCGACCCGGCCGACGGCGATGTCGTTCTCGGTCGCGCTGCCGGGCGCCGGCGGCGAGTGGGCCAGCCACGCCGCGCTCGCCGGCCGCTGGCTCGACCGCGCGCACTGGCGGTTCCTCGCCGAGGTCGTCGGCTTCGTCCGCCGCGCCCGCCGCGAGCTCGACGCGCCGAGCGCGATCTGGCGCGCTAGCTCGCTCGACGACTACCTGGCGCGGACCCGGACGCCGCAGGACGTGCGCGACGGCTTCGTGATCCCGCTCGCCGCCGCGCTGTGGTCGCTCGCGCCGGATCGCTGCGGCGCGTTCCCGGCCGAGACCTATCTGCGGTTCCTCGATCAGCACGGCATGCTGCGGCCGATCCGGCCGTTCGCCTGGCGGACGATCGTCGGTGGCAGCCGGCGCTACGTCGACGCGCTGCTCGCCGAGCTCCGCGGCTCGGGCCGGTTCCGCCTCGAGCTCGCCACGCCGGTCACGGCGATCGCCCGCGACGCGCGCGGCGTCACCGTCGTCGCCCGCAGCCGCGAGCATCGCCACGATCGGATCGTGGTCGCGACCCACGCCGACACCGCGCTCGGCCTGCTCGATCAACCGAGCGACGCCGAGCGCCAGGTGCTCGGCGCGTTCCGCTACAGCGAGAACCGCACCGTGCTGCACACCGATCGCCGGTTCCTGCCGCGCAGCCCGGCCGCCCACGCCGCGTGGAACTACGTCGGCGATCCCGACGGCTCGCGGGTCGCGGTCACCTATTCGATGACCCGGCTGCAGGGCCTGCCCGACGCGCCGTACCTGGTCACGCTCAACCCGCGCCACCGGCCCGAGGGCG
>DASWOO010000564.1:0-2775 GCA_036404335.1 Kofleriaceae bacterium | reverse complement strand
GCGGCCGATCGGCGAGACCGGGGTGACGACCGAGAGGTGGCCGTCGCCGCCAGGGCCGGTCAGGGTCACGCCCGCGCCGACCGGGGCGAGGAAGAATGTCCGGCCCTAGCCGGACTCGGCGTCCTCGACCTCGACGATCGCGCCGACCCCGATCCGGGCGGTGCCGGCGAGCGGGCCGGGGCGGAACTGGTTCAGGCTGTCGACCTCGGCCAGCGCCTGCTTGGCGCGGTGCTGCTGGGCCCGGCCGAGGTTGGCGAGCTGGTGGGCGGCGCGGGCGTCCTCGCGCTTCTCGTCGGGGGTGGCGCCGTCGCGGGCCTCGGCCGCCGCGGCATCGCGCGATGACAGCGCGGCCCGGGCGGACGCTTCGAGCTGGCGGACGAGCTGGGCGACGAGCTCTTTCTTGTCCATGGCGGAAAGGTTCGCCTCGGCCGCGGCGAGGGGCAAATTCCCTGCGACTATCTCGGCCGTGCACAGGTTCGTTCTCGGTGGGCTGGCCCTGACGGCGTGCGGCGGCAGCCCGGCGGGCCCGCCGGCCGAACCGACCTCGCGCGCGGCCCTGGCGTGGGCGGTGCCCGGCGGATTTCGCAGCGAGACCCTCGGGTTCCCGCTCGAGTTCGCGCCCGACGTGGTCCACCGCGGCCTCGAGGAGCTGCGGTTCGCGCCCGGGTTCTTCGAGCCCGCCACGCCCGGCTACTGGTCGTACGCGTTCGCGTGGCGCACCCAGGATCCGGCCGCGCTGGACGCGGCCGAGCTGAGCGGCGAGCTGACCGCCTACTTCCGGGGCCTGGTCGACGCGGTCGACGACAAGCTCGGCGTGCGCGACGCGATCTCCGTGACCGCGGCCGCCGAGGGCGCGCGGTTCCAGCTGACCGCCCACGTGTTCGACGCGTTCAAGACCAAGCTGCCGCTCGAGCTCACCGGCTGGGCCGAGCGGCTCGACTGCGGCGCGTCCGGCGCGGTCTGGCGGTTCGTGCTCGCGCCGGCGGCGTCGGGCGTCCGGCCGCAGCTTGACGCGCTGGCGGCGCAGGTCGCGTGCGAGCAGCCGGCGCTGCCGCCGCCGCCCGAGCGCAAGTAAGCCGCTGGCACTTCGCCGGCAGCTTGCGTACCGTCATCGCATGAGCTCCGGACAGATCAGCCTCGACCGCCGCGGGCACGTGCTGCTCATCGGGCTCGACCGCGCCGCCAAGCGCAACGCGTTCGATCTCGCGCTGTGGGACGGGCTGTGCCGCGCCTATGCCCAGCTCGAGCACGACCCGGAGCTGCGGGTCGGCGTGCTCCACGCCCACGGCGATCACTTCACCGGCGGGCTCGACCTGCCGCAGTGGGCGAGCGTGTTCGCCAGCGGCAAGTTCGCGATCCCCGACGACGGCCTCGATCCGCTCGGCCTGGTCTCGCGGGTGTCCAAGCCGGTGATCTGCGCCGTCCAGGGCATCTGCCTGACGATCGGCATCGAGCTGCTGCTCGCGACCGACCTGCGGATCGCCGCGCGCACGACCCGGTTCGCGCAGATCGAGATCAAGCGCGGCATCTACCCGGTCGGCGGCGCGACCCTGCGGTTCCCGCGCGAGGTCGGCTGGGCCAACGCGATGCGCTGGCTCCTGACCGGCGACGAGTTCGACGCCGCCGAGGCCCACCGGATCGGCCTGGTCCAGGAGGTGGTCGAGCCCGGCGACCAGCTCGCGCGCGCGCTCGCGCTGGCCGAGGTCATCGCCGCGCAGGCGCCGCTCGGGGTCTACGCCACCCTGGCGTCGTCGCGCCACGCGCTGCCCGAGGCCGAGGGCCCGGCCGCGCGGCGCTTGCTCCCGGATCTCGCGCCGCTGCTCGCCAGCGATGACATGCAGGAGGGCCTGCGGGCGTTCGTCGAGCGCCGGCCGGGAACCTTCCGTGGCCGGTGAGCGCATCTTCGATCACGGCATCGGCCAGCTGTTCGCCCGCGCGCTGGTCGCGGTCGCGCGCGCCGACGACCAGATCAGCCCCGAGGAGGGCGCGCGGCTCCAGGAGCGCATCGAGGCCCGCACCGGCGCGCCGGTCTCGCTCGACGACCTGCTGCTCGCCGACGGGCTCCATCCGCGCGCCCTGGCCCAGCAGCTCGTGGCCCACGACCCGTTCCGCAACGCCGAGATCCACCCGCGCGACCTCGCCGCCATGCTGGTAGCCGACGGCATCACCGTCGCGCTCGCCAAGGGCTACGTCGCCGAGATCGAGGCCCGCGAGATCGTCCGCTTCGCCCGCGCGCTCGGCTGCCCCGACGCCGATATCATGGCGATGATGTCGGCGGTCGCGCCGTGGCTCGGTTCGATCGCCGGCATGTGATCAGGGGACCTCTTCGATCTGCGTGTGATCGACGGCCGCGTTGATCACCATGAGCTCGGGCACGCCGCCCGAGGTGTAGCCGCCGAACTTGAAGCAGTCCTGGTCCTGCGGCGTCTTGCACGCCCAGACCCCGGGGTCGGCGTCGACCGGCAGGCGGGCGCAGACGGGGTCCTTGTGCAGGTCGAAGGTCCTCATCCGCAGCGGGCCCTCGAAGTTGGCGGCGGGCAGGCCGAGCGCCTTGCCGATCGCGGCGGGGTCGTGGCGGCCGTTGGTCGACTGCGCGACGGCGTCGTGGATCTTGGCGGCGGGCGCGACGAACCCGTAGCAGCCGGTGTCGTTGCAGCGGCCCCAGTCCTTGGCGCCCGCCTTGACCACGTAGTTCTGGTACGCCGTGTCCTTCATCAGCCACGACACCTTGCCGTCGGGGAAGTTCTTCGCCAGGTGCTCGGCGGTGCTGAACGG
>DASWOO010000563.1:0-9742 GCA_036404335.1 Kofleriaceae bacterium | reverse complement strand
TCCACGGCAGCTCGCCGCCGGGCGACTCGCGCGTCATCGTCCCGATCGTGCTGACCGGCGTGACCCCAGAGATGGCGATCTGGCGCGAGGAGATCTTCGGCCCGGTCGTCGCGCTCCGCACCGCCGCCGACGAGGCCGACGCCGTAGCCCAGGCCAATGACACCGACGCCGGCCTCGTCGCCTACTTCTACACCCGCGACGCCGCCCGCCAGGCCCGGGTCGCCGATGCCCTCGAGGCCGGCATGGTCGGCATCAACGAGGGCCTGGTCTCCACCGCCCAGGCGCCGTTCGGCGGCGTCAAGCACTCCGGCCTCGGCCGCGAGGGCTCGCGCCACGGCCTCGAGGACTACACCAACCTCAAGTACCTCGCCTCGCGCGCCTGACGGCCAGGCGATATAGTCCCCGGCGATGCTGCGTCGACGCGAGCTGTTGATCGGCGCCGGGCTGGCGGCGCTGTCGGCGTGTGTCGGCCGGGTGGGCGGCGAGCGCTCCGGGGCGGCGGTGCCGGCGGGGCGATGGGCGCCGTACGCCGGCGCGATGGCGATCGATGGCGCGTCGGCGCTCGACCTGCTGTTCGCGTTCGACGACCCGGCCGAATTCGCGAAGGTCGTGCAGGGCGACCTGGCCGCGGCGCGGCAGAGCGGGTTGACGGCGGTGGTGGCGACGGTCGCGCCGCAGGGCCGGTTCTGGCTGGATGACGAGGCGTTCCTCAAGAACCAGCAAGACATCGCGACCTGGAAGGCCAAGATCGCCGCGCATGCCGAGCACCTGATGCTGATCGAGCGCCACGCCGACCTCGAGGCGGCGCATGCGTCGGGCCGGCTCGGCATCGTGATGACGTTCCAGGGCACCGAGCCGCTCGGTGAGGATCCGGACCGGATCGCGATGTTCCGCGAGCTCGGGGTGCGGGTGATGCAGCTGACCCACAATCGGCGAAACCTGGTCGGTGACGGCGCGATCGAGCCGGGCGACGCGGGGCTGAGCAAGCTCGGCCACGAGGTCATCGAGCGGCTCGAGGCGGAGCGCATCATCGTCGACGTCGCGCACGGCTCGCGGCGCACGATGCACGAGGGGATCGCCGCGGCGAAGCGGCCGCTGCTGATCAGCCACACCGGGTGCCGCGCGCTGTCGGACCTGCCGCGCTGTACGCCGGACCGCGAGCTGCGCATGCTCGCCGACAAGGGCGGGGTGGCGGGGATGATCTTCTGGCCGTACCTGCGCACCGACCGCCAGCCGTTGGCGATCGATCTGATCCGCCACATCGAGCACGCCGTGAACATCTGCGGCGAGGACCACGTCGGCCTCGGCAGCGACACCGGGGTCGCGCCGATCGACACCGGCGGCGGGTTCCAGGCATCGAACCGGGCGATGATCGCCGACATGGTCCAGCAAGGCATCTTCGAGCACGGCCGGCCGGCGGACCTGTACACGTTCTTGCCCGATCTCAACGTCGCCAACCGCTACGAGCGGATCGCGGCGATGCTCGCGGCGCGCGGCCACTCGGACGCGCGGATCGCCAAGATCATCGGTGGTAACTTCGCGCGCGTGATGCGCGAGATCTGGATCTGAGCGTGACGACCACGGGGCCACGCGCCGAGCGTCGATCGCGCGAACCGTCGGAGCCGCTGCGCGGCGCGCGGATCGTCGTCGGCGTCGCCGGCGGGATCGCGGCGTACAAGGCGGCGATGCTGGTGCGGCTGCTCGACAAGGCCGGCGCCACGGTCGACGTCGCGATGACCGCGCGGGCGCAGCAGTTCATCGGGCCGATGACGTTCCAGGCGCTGACCCGGCGGCCGGTGTTCACCGATCTGTTCAGCCTGAGCGAGGAGGCGACGATCGGCCACATCGCGCTCGCCGACGCGGCCGACCTGGTGATCATCGCGCCGGCGACGGCGAGCACGATCAGCCGGCTCGCGGCGGGGCAGGCCGACGACGCGGTGACGTCGATCGCGCTGGCGACCAAGGCGCCGGTGCTGCTCGCGCCGTCGATGAACGTGAACATGTGGAGCCACCCGCTGACCCAGGCCAACGTCCACCGGCTGATCGACCTCGCCGGCTATCGCACGGTCGGGCCGGGCAGCGGGTTTCTGGCCTGCCAGTGGAACGGCCCGGGCCGGCTGTCGGAGCCGGCCGACATCGTCGAGGCGGCGGCCAGCGTCCTGGCGCCGCAGGACCTCGCCGGCCGGCACGTCATCGTCACCGCCGGGCCGACGTTCGAGGCGATCGATCCGGCGCGGTTCATCGGCAACCGCAGCTCGGGCAAGATGGGCGTGGCGCTCGCCGCCGCCGCCCGGCGCCGGGGCGCGCAGGTCACCCTGCTGCTGGGCCCGAGCGCGGTCCCGCCGCCGCTCGGGGTCACGACCATCGCGGTCGAGAGCGCGCACCAGCTCGAGGCCGCGCTCGCCAGCACGTTCGAGGCCGCCGACGTGGTGATCATGGCCGCCGCGGTCGCCGATTACCGCCCGGCCGCGGTCGCCGCGCACAAGCTCAAGCGCGGTCGGCTCGGCCAGGAGATCCAGCTCGCGCTGACCGCCAACCCCGATCTGCTCGCCGGGCTCGGCCAGCGCCGGGGCGACGCGGCCCGGCCGCTGCTGGTCGGGTTCGCGGCCGAGACCCAGGACGTCCTCGCCAACGCCCAGGCCAAGCTGGCGAGCAAGCGCTGCGACCTGGTCGTCGCCAACGACGTCAGCGAGCCGGGCGCCGGGTTTGCCGTCGACACCAACCGGGTGACCGTGGTCGACGCGGCCGGCGCGACCGAGCTGCCGGCGGGGACCAAGGCCGCCGTGGCCCACCGCATCCTCGATCGCGTGGTCGCGCGGCTGTCCGTGAGCGGCCGCTCCTGAGCGATCGCGCCGCCGCGGACGCTGGTACGCTGCGCGCCGGTGGGCCGTCCGGACAAGGAGCGCGGAATGGTCGGGGCGCGTCCGGCGTTGGGCCGGGGCATGGCCCATCGCGCCCTGATCCTGTGCGTCGTGCTGGCGCTCGGCGCCTGCCGCGGGCGATCCGGCCCGCCGCCCGGCCGCGCGTTCTATTACTGGCGCACGAGCTTCACGCTGTCGGCCACCGAGCGGGAGGCCCTCGCCGAGCTCGGCGTCGATCACCTCTACGTCCGGATGTTCGACGTCACCTGGAACGAGGGCGAGCAGCGCGCGCTGCCGGTCGGCCCGCTGACCGTCCCGGCCGGGAGCACGCCGCCGCCCGGGGTCGCGATCGTCCCCGTCGTGTTCATCCGCGACGAGGTGCTGCGCCACGCCCGGCCCGCGCCGCTCGCCGCCGAGCTCTGGGCCGAGGTCCAGCGCCGGACCGCCGCGCTCGGCGCCGTGCCCGCCGAGCTGCAGATCGACTGCGACTGGACCGACACCACGCGCCAGCCGTACTTCGCCTTGCTTCGCGCGCTGCGCAAGGCCGCCGGCATCCCGCTGAGCGCGACGATCCGCCTGCACCAGATCAAGTACCGCGAGCGCACCGGCGTGCCGCCGGTCGAGCGCGGCATGCTGATGTTCTACAACATGGGCAAGTTCAGCCCGGATCCCGACGCCCGCGCGATCTTCGATCCCGACGCCGCCCAGCGCTACCTCGCGCGGCTCGATGACTACCCGCTGCCGCTCGACCTCGCGCTGCCGATCTGGTCGTGGACCGTGCAGGTCCGCGACGACGCCGTGGTCGGCCTGCTCCAGCGCACCGATCCGGCCACGCTCGACGCGATCGACTTCCTGCGCCGCGGCGCCGACGGCCGCTACACCGCGACCCGCACGACGTTCCTCGACGGCCACCTGCTGCGCGAGGGCGATCAGCTCAAGACCGAGGTCACCGGCCCCGAGGACCCCCGCGCCGCGGCCGTGCTGGTCGCGCCCCACCTGGCCGCCGGCCCGCGCACCGTGACGATCTTCGACCTGTCGGAAAGGAACCTGGTCCGCCATGATCCGCGCTCGCTCGACCGCGTGTTTCGCGCGCTGCGCTAGGGCCGTCGTCGTCGTCGGGGCGCTCGCCGCGGCCGGCGTGCTGCTGCGCGGCGAGCGGCCGGCGCGCGCGTGCTCGTTCGGCCTCGACGACGGGCCGGCGTACACCGTGTTCGATCCCGACGTGCTGGGCGAGCCGGGCTACCAGGGCGTGTACTACGACGCGTACGTCTCGCAGTGGGGCGGCTACCAGCCGACGTTCGGCGACGACGCCCTGGTCTCGGACTGGCACATCTACCTCGCCGGCGCGCGGATCACCGACGCCGACTGGCGCGCCGTGCTGTTCACCGCCACCAAGCCCGAGCTCGCCGCGATCCGCGCCCGGCTCGCCGGCCGGCCGGCGGTGATCGCCAAGGCCTACGAGCACAGCTCGCTGTGGGCGGCGCCGCCGGCGATGCACAAGAAGCTCGACGACGCGCTCGGCCTGATCCTGCTGGCGCGCGACGTCGAGCCCGCCGCGCAGTGGCACGACGCCTGGGATCAGGGCGGCGTGCGCCAGCCGCCGGCGCCCGGGCTGCTCGGGGTGGCCAAGGCCGGCCTGGCCCGCGCGCAGACCGCGTCGCCGCCCGACCTGTTCCTCGCCCAGCGCTACGCGTTCCAGGCGATCCGCGTGCTGTTCTATCAGCAGGACTGGTCGGCGCTGATCGCGCTGTTCGAGCAGCAGCGCCCGGTGATCCTCGGCCCGGCGTTCGGCCTGGGCTGGCGGGCGCGCTACTACTACGCCGGCGAGCTGCGCCATCGCGGCGACGAGGCGCGCGCCGCGCTCGAGCTCGCGCACATCCACGCGAACTACCCGCTGCTCGCCGGCGCCGCGGCGGGCGACTTTCACCCCAACAACAGCTGGGCCGACGCGCTGGCCCTGGCCCGGACGCCGCGCGACAAGGTCGAGCTGTGGCGGATCGTCGGCGTGACCTACGACGGCGTCGCCGCGATCCGCGAGATCCTGAAGATCGACCCGCGCTCGGAGCTGATCGCGCTGCTCCTGGTCCGCGAGCTCGCCCGCGCCGAGTCCAAGATGCACGAGGTCGTGCACTACGGCAGCAGCGAGCCGGAGCAGCTGCGGGTCGCCCGGGGCATGCTCGACGAGATCGGCGCCCTGGTGCGCACGCTGCAGCGCCAGCCCGGGGTCGATCGGCCGTGGCTCCTGTCGCTGATCGCCGGCCACCTCGCGGCCCGCCGCGGCGATCTGGCCACGGCGCGGGCCCAGCTCGGCGCGGCGATGGCGGCGCGGCCGACCGACGAGCGCGTCCTCGCCCAGGCGCGGTCGAGCCTGGCGATCGCGCTGGTCGCCCACTGGCGGATCGACCCCGCACACGAGCACGAGCTCGGCGCGCTGATGAACACGGCCAAGCCGCGCCAGCTGCCGGGCCAGCCGGTCGAGCAGCGCCGGCTCGACGCCTGGACCGAGGTCCGCCAGGCGCTCGCGCCGCACTACCTGCGCCAGGGCAAGCTGGTCGACGCCGAGCTGCTCGCCGATCCGATCGTCGACCTCGGCACCCGGCCGGGCCACCGCCACTGGGCCGACGTCGGCTTCATCCAGCAGCTGCTCGCGCGGGTCGGGAGCCCGCGCGGCGAGTTCGAGCGGTTCACCGCGAGCGCGGAGCTGACGATGCCGCGGCTCCTGCGCGAGCTCGGCATCCGCCACGCGCTCGACGGCAACTTCGCCGCCGCGGTCAAGGTCTTCCAGGATCCGCGCGCCGAGTCAGCCAAGCTCGAGGTCGACCCGTTCGTCACGCACATCAAGGATTGCCGCGAGTGCGACGAGCAGCGGTTCGCGGCCTCGGCGTGGACCCACGCCAGCGTGATCGGCCAGCTCGCGCAGCTCGCCCAGGTCGCGGCGGGTACCGACGAGCGCGCGGCCGAGGCCTCGATCCAGATCGGCAACGCGCTCTACAACTTCGGCACGTTCGGCAACGCGCGCCGCGTGCTCGCCGCCACCCACCAGGACAGCAACGACGCGCGCCCGGCGCTGCGCTGGTACCAGCGCGCCTACGACCTGACCAAGGATCGCGAGCGCAAGGCGCGGGCGGCGTTCTACGCGGCTAAGGCCGAGCGGGTCGGGCACTGGGGCGAGGTGATCGCCGACGCCAAGCCCGAGGACTCGCCGGACCTGCCGCTGTCGAAGAGCTGGTTTCCGCGGCTCGAGCAGCTGTCGAACACTGCCTATTATCGAGAGGTGTTGAAGGAATGCGGCACGTTCCAGACCTGGGCGCTGGGGCGCCACTGAGCATGCGGCTCTGGCCGTTCTTGCTCGGGCTCGGCGCGTGCTGCCTGCTGCTGCGCGGCGAGCACGTGCGGGCGTGCTCCGGGGGCTTCGATCCGCCGTTCCCGTACGCCGTGTTCGATCAGGGCCTGCTCGGCGATCCCGATCTGTCGCCGGCGTTCTACGACGCCGATCACGCCGGCTACGGCGGCTACGAGCCGTCGATGGGCGAGGGCGCGATCCTCGCCGAGTGGCACGGCTACCTCGCCGGCGCGGTGCCCGACGACGCGTGGAAGCAGATCCTGTTCTCGGCGAGCGCGGACGACACCGCGGCGCTCGCCCGGCGGCTCGCCACCGGCCAGGGCCAGCTGCCCCGGGGCTTCGAGCGCAGCGCGCTGTGGGCCGCGCCGGCCGCGGCCCGGCCCAGGCTCGCCGCCGCGCTCGCCGTGATCAGGCTCGCGCACCAGATCGAGCCATCGGCGTCGCTCGGCGGGCCGTTCACCGTCGAGCCACCGCCGCCCGGCCAGCCGCTGCTCGCCGCCGCGACCGCGGGCATGGCCAGCGCCGACCGGTTCCTCGCCCAGCGCTACGCGTTCCAGGCGGTGCGCGTGCTGTTTTATCAGCGCGCGTTCCCGGCGGTGATCCAGTTCGTCGAGCAGCACGGCGGCGAGCTCGCCGGGCCGTCGCCCGGGCTCGGCTGGCGCGCGCGGTATTACCTGGCGGGCGCGCTGCTGCGCACCGGGCAGACCGCGCGCGGCGATCTCGAGCTGGCGCACGTCTCGGTCAACTACCCGCCGCTGACCGGCGCCGCCGCCGGCGACTTCACCCCGGCAGCGACGACAGCTGGCGCGCCGCGCTCGACCTCGCGACCCACCCGCGCGACCGGGCCGAGCTGTGGCGGATCGCCGGCGTGCGCTACGACGGGATCGCGGCGATCCGCGAGATCCTGAAGATCGATCCGCGCTCGGAGCTGATCGGCCTGCTCCTGGTGCGCGAGCTGGGCCGCGCCGAGCACGCCGCCGAGGCCGACGTGCTGCAGGACGACGCCGAGGCGATCCGCCGCGACTTCGCCGATCTCACGGCGGTGGTCGCCCAGCTGCTCGCGACGCCGCACCTCGACCGGCCGTGGCTCGCGTACCTGGCCTCGGCGCACCTGGCGGCGCGGCGGGGCGAGCTGATCACGACGTCGATGTGGCTGGCGCTCGCGCGCGGCGCCCGGCCCGGCAACCGCGGCCTCGAGGCCCAGGCCTCGGCGAGCCTGGCGGTCGCGCTCCTCGCCAGCTGGCAGCTCGACCCGGGGCACGAGGCCGCGCTCGGCCAGGCGGTGGCAGGCCTGTCCCGCGAGAGCCAGGACCACGCGTGGTACGAGATCCGCCAGCGGCTCGCGCGCAGCTATCTCGCGGCCGGGCGGTTCGTCGACGCCGAGCTGCTGCAGCCCGGCAGCGTGTGGGCCGAGGATGCCAGCACCCGGGCGCCGATCCAGCACTGGCAGGACGCCGCGTTCATCCGCGCGGTGATCGCGCGCAGCACGCCGGACGCGAAGGCCACCGACCTCGAGCGCTTCATCTCGGCGACCGACCACGCGCCCGAGAAGCTGGCGTACGAGCTCGCCGTGCGCGGCGCGCTCGACGGTGACTTCGCGGCGGCCGCCAAGGCCTTCGCCGCGTCGCCGCGGCTGTCGAGCCGCCTCGCGGTCGATCCGTTCGTCACGCACATCAAGGATTGCCGGCAGTGCGACGAACTCCGCTACGCCCGCGCGCCGTGGACGCACGCGAGCGTGTTCGCCAGGCTCGCCCAGCTCGCCAAGCTCGCGGCCGGCACCGGCGAGCCGGCGGCCGCGGCGGCCATCGAGATCGGCAACGCGCTCTACAACTTCGCCGAGTGGGGCAACGCGCGGGGCGTGCTGCACGAGACCCATCAGGATTCATCGAACACCGCCCCGGCGTTACCCTGGTACCAGCGGGCCTACGAGCTGACCAGGAACAAGGAGCGCAAGGCCATGGCAGCGTACCTCGCGGCCAAGGCCGAGCACGGCAGCCAGGCGCCGACCGCGACCGACGACGACTCGCCGCCCCGCGCATACGTCTGGTTCCCCCGGCTCAAGCAGCTCTCGGACACGCGTTATTACAAGCAGGTGCTGCGCGAGTGCAGCACGTTTCGCGACTGGTCCCTGCCATAGGCGCACGGGCTGGCCACGCGATCACGCCGGGTGTAAGACAAGCCATGCAGCGCGTGCGCGTGATGAGCTTTGGCGTGTCCCTGGACGGATTCGCCGCCGGTCCCGATCAGAGTCTCGAGCATCCGCTCGGCACCACCGGACCCGAGATCATGCAGTGGTTCTTCCCCACGCGCGTGTTCCGCGAGATGAACGGCATGGAGGGCGGCGAGACCGGCGTCGACAACGACATGGCGCAGCGCTCGTTCGCCAACATGGGCGCGTGGATCCTCGGCCGCAACATGTTCGGGCCGGTCCGCGGCCCCTGGCCAGATCTGAGCTGGCGCGGCTGGTGGGGCGAGGAGCCGCCGTATCACGTGCCGGTGTTCGTGCTCACGCATCACGCGCGTCCTCCGCTCGAGCTGCAGGGCACGACGTTCCACTTCGTGACCGAGGGTATCCATGCCGCCCTCGCGCAGGCCAAGGCCGCGGCGGGCGAGGCCGACGTGCGCATCGGCGGCGGGACCGCGACGATCCGGCAGTACATCGACGCAGGCCTCGTCGACGACCTGCACCTCGCCGTCCGACCGCTGCTGCTGGGCCGCGGCGAGGCGCTGTTCCAGGGCCTCGACTGGCGTGCGCGCGGCTATCAGTGCGTCGAGCACGTCGCCGGCGAGCGCGCGACGCACGTGATGCTCTCGAAGGGCTAAGTCATCGTAACGCCCGGTGAATCACCGCGGCGTTTTTCGCCTGTCACGTCTCGCGCGGCTCGTGCCTAGATGGGGCATGAAAGTATTTCGTTCGATCGCCATGCTCGTTGCCCTCGCGATCCCCGGCGCCGCGCTCGCCGGTCACTTCACGTCCGCGACGCCGGACTGCTGCGCGGACGGCTCGGCGTGCTGTCCGGGTTGCCCGCTCTGCGCGCACGGCCAGAAGTAACTGCAGGTCGTGGCCGATCGCACCCAGCTCAATGCGTGGATGGCCGCCGCGGCCGAGGGCGATCGCGTCGCGCTCGAGCCCTTGTTCGACGCGCTGTGGCCGCTGGCGGCCGGCTACGCGGAGCGCTTGCTCGGCGGCGACCGTCCCCTGGCCGAGGATTGCGCGCAGGAGGCGCTCGTGCGCCTGTTCGCCCAGCTCGATCGATTCGATCGCGCGCGCGATGGCCTGACCTGGACGCTCACGCTCGTGACCTGGGCGTGTCGGACCGCGCGTCGGCGTCGGGGCCGTGAAGCCGCGCGCGCGGCGAGCGACGCACGCGAGCCATCGTTCGACGGCATGGCGCAAGCCGTGCAGCGCGACTTGGTCCACGCCGCGCTCGCGACGGTCGCCGCGCTCGCCCCGCGCGACATCGAGACGATCCTCGCCGCCGTCAGCGGGACCGGCGGTGGCGACGCGCCGTCCGCGACGTTCCGGAAGCGCGTCGAG
>DASWOO010000562.1:0-3207 GCA_036404335.1 Kofleriaceae bacterium | reverse complement strand
GCCTCGGGCCCGGTGTCGTTCATGCGCGGGTTCGACGCGTTCGCCGGCGCGATCAAGAGCGGCGGCAAGACCCGGCGCGCGGCCAAGATGGTGATCCTCAACATCGAGCACCCCGACGTCGTCGACTTCATCGATTGTAAGGCGATCGAAGAGAAGAAGGCGTGGGCGCTGATCGACGCCGGCTACGACGGCGGGTTCAACGTCGTCGGCGGCGCGTACGACTCGGTCAACTACCAGAACGCCAACCACTCGGTGCGCGTCACCGACGAGTTCATGAACGCGGTGCTGCGCGACGGCGACTGGCACACCCGCGCGGTGACCGACGGCCGTAAGGTCGAGTCCCACAAGGCCCGCACGCTGATGCGCAAGATGGCCGACGCGGCGTGGATCTGCGGCGACCCCGGCATCCAGTACGATACGACGATCAACGACTGGCACCCGTGCATCAACACGTCGCGGATCAACGCGTCGAACCCGTGCTCGGAGTACATGTTCCTCGACGACTCGGCGTGCAACCTCGCGTCGCTGAACCTGCGCCGGTTCCAGCGCGAGGACGGCAACTTCGACGTCGAGGCGTTCCGCCGCGGTTGCCAGACCACGATCATGGCGATGGAGATCGTCGTCGATAACTCGAGCTATCCCACGCCGCGGATCGCCGACAACAGCTACAAGTTCCGCCCGCTGGGCCTGGGCTTCGCCAACCTCGGCGCCCTGCTGATGTCGCGCTCGCTGCCGTACGACTCGGACGCCGGCCGGGCCTACGCCGCGGCGATCACCGCGGTGATGTGCGGCGAGGCGTACAAGACGTCGGCGCGGATCTCGGCCGACGCGACCGGGCCGTTCGCCGGCTACGCCGACAACGAGACCCCGTTCCTCAAGGTCATGCGCAAGCACCGCGCGGCGTGCGACCGGATCGACAGCGCGTTCGTGCCGTACGACCTGATGCAGGCGGCGCGCGAGGCGTGGGACGGCGCGATCGACCTCGGCCAGAAGTACGGGTTCCGCAACGGCCAGACCACGGTGCTCGCGCCGACCGGCACGATCGCGTTCCTCATGGACTGCGACACCACCGGCGTCGAGCCCGACATCGCGATCGTCAAGTACAAGCGCCTGGTCGGCGGCGGCCTGATCAAGATCGTCAACCACACGGTGCCCGAGGCGCTGTCCAAGCTCGGCTACGACGCGCGCGAGGTCGAGGCGATCATCGCGCACATCGACGCCAACGACACGATCGAGGGCGCGCCCCACCTCAAGGACGAGCACCTGCCGGTGTTCGACTGCGCGTTCCGCTCGGCGACCGGCAGCCGGTCGATCCACTACATGGGCCACATCCGCATGATGTCGGCGGTCCAGCCGTTCCTGTCGGGCGCGATCTCCAAGACGGTCAACCTGCCGACCGACTGCTCCGTCGAGGACATCGAGGACGCGTACATCCAGGCGTGGAAGCTCGGGCTCAAGGCGATCGCGGTCTACCGCGACGGCTGCAAGCGGACCCAGCCGCTGTCGACGAACATGAAGCAGGCGACCAGCGATGGCTCCAAGGTCGCGCCGGCCACGGTCGTGCTGGTGGCGGCGCCGGCCGCGCCGGTCGACGCGCTCGAGCTGCTGTCGCCCGAGGAGCGCAGGCTGGTCGAGGCGCTGCGCGCGCGCAAGACCGGGCCCAAGGGCCCGCCGATCGCCAACCGGTACAAGCTGCCGGACGAGCGCGCGTCGTTCACCCACAAGTTCTCGATCGGCGGCCACGAGGGCTACGTCACCGTCGGCATGTACGAGGACCAGTCGCCGGGCGAGATCTTCGTCCGCATGGCCAAGGAGGGCTCGGTCATCGCCGGCCTGATGGACTCGTTCGCCACGGCGATCTCGCTCGCGCTGCAGCACGGCGTGCCGCTGCACGTGCTGATCGAGAAGTTCAAGGGCACCCGGTTCGAGCCGAGCGGCTTCACCGGCAACCAGGAGATCCCGATCGCGACGTCGATCATGGACTACCTGTTCCGCTGGCTGGCGATCCGGTTCCCGTCGGACGGCCCGTCGATGTTCGAGCGCCACCCGGCGGTGCGCTCGGCGCAGCTCGACCTGCCCAAGATCCCGCTGCTGGTGAAGGACTTCGTCGAGACCAAGGCCGGCGCGCCGACGATCTCGGTCGAGGTCGTCGAGCCCGTGCGCGACCGCGCGTGGGTCCAGGAGACCGACGCCCCGCCGTGCCACGAGTGCGGGACGCTGATGGTGCGCAACGGCGCGTGCCACAAGTGCCCGAACTGCGGCAGCACCAGCGGCTGCTCGTAGAAAGCGGCGCGATCGATCATCGGGTGATAGGGTTGGCAGGCGATGTTGCTGCCGATCCCAGTCCTGACGTTGATCGCGGTCGTCATCGGCGTCGCCGCGGTGTGGTGGTGGCTGTCGCGGGTCAAGGTGACCGAGGTCGCGGCGCCGGTGCAGATGATGGCGCAGCGGATCGCGTTCCCGGGCGGCGTGCAGATCCATGATCCGGGGCAGGCGCTGGCCAAGCTCGACCTGCCGGACGAGATCGTGATCCCGTTCGAGCATGCCGTGCTGGTGATCGACTATCCGCTGACCTCACCGGCGGTGATGGAGATCGACGCGCCGCTGCACCTGGGCTTCACGCGCGCGGCGCTGATCAAGGCGATCTGCGACGAGTACGCGCACGTTTACGACGCCGAGGAAGGCACGGCGGCGACCAAGACGATCCCGGTCGAGGACCGCGGGCCGATGCGCAACCGCAACCGGACCGACGGCGCGTACGGCATCTGGGGCCACGACCTCGAGGACTTGGTCCTGGTCGCGGCGCACTGGACGCGCGAGCCGAGCGGCGTGGTGCGGATCGAGCTGCGCGTCGAGAGTTAGCGCAGCAGCTTCGGGCCGGTGCCAGAGGACCCGCGCTCGACCGGCTTGTGGAGCACGACGTTTCGGCCGGCCTCGCGGCCCGCGGCGTGGGCGCCGTTGAGCCGGACGGTGTGGCGGCGCGTGGTGATCCGCGGGTGGCGCGCGCGGTAGAACCGATCGAGGTCGCCGTCGCCGACCCAGACCAGACCGGTCTCTTTCAAATCCTTGCGCTCGGACAAGAGCTTCTCGCGGAAGCCGTTGATCACGCCGGACTGGTAGGCGAGCCGGTCGCGGCCGTTGCGGACGCGGGCGTCGTGGCGGTTCTCGGCCCACAGCCGCTCGGATGTGGCGAGCAGGAAGGCGTAG
>DASWOO010000561.1:0-3611 GCA_036404335.1 Kofleriaceae bacterium | reverse complement strand
CATCGAGCACCGCCACGACGCGGCCAACGTGCTCGAGCAGGACATCGTCGCGAAGATGGACGACATGCTGCGGGCCTACCTGGTGATGTGCAAGGAGCGCCTCCTGTTCCACTGCTCGCTGGCCAAGATCTATCCGCAGCTACCCGACGCGCCCGTGGCCGAGGCGCCGGCCGGGCTGGCCGCGCGGATCATGCGCGCCCTGGTCGCGGCGGCGCGGGTCGAGCCGGCCGTGCTGGTGCCGTGGATGGGCGACACCCGGTTCGTCTCGCTCGACGACGCGCGCGACGAGCTGCGCGGCAAGCTGGCGCACTTCGCGCACGAGATCCAGCGCGACGCGTCGCTGGCCGAGGTCTACCAGCCGATGGTCGAGGCGCTGCAGCGCCGGCTCGACGAGCTCGAGGCCCGCGGCCGGAACGACCAGACCATGGCGGCCCAGCTCCGGCTGTTCCCCGACCAGTTCGAGCTGATCCTCCACAAGCTGGCGACCACCCAGGCCGACGTCAGCGAGGTGGTGGGCGACATGCGGATGCTGCTGGAGCAGACCGACGACACGGTGCGGTTCGCCGAGGACACGCGCACGGCCGAGCGGCCCTCGGCGGTCGCCAACTGACCTATTCCGGCACCAGTTCCGCTAGACTTGCCGCCGTGCGCACCGTCCGTGCGATCCGCTACCTGACGCCGCTCCGCGAGGGCGGCTCCGTGCCCGCGATCGTCGAGGCCGACGACGACGGGACCTATGTCGCCAAGTTCGTCGGCGCCGCGCAGGGCGCGCGGGCGCTGGTCGCCGAGCTCATCGGCGGCGAGCTCGGCCGGATGCTCGGCCTGCCGGTGCCCCGGATCGTGCTGATCGAGATCGACGCGCTGCTCGCGCGGTCCGAGCCCGACGAGGAGCTGCAGGAGCTGCTGAAGAAGAGCGCGGGGCTGAACCTGGCGCTCGACTACCTGCCGGGCGCGCTCAACTGGGAGCCGGGGCTGGCGCCGCCGCCCGACGCCGAGCTCGCCGCGCGGGTGGTGTGGTTCGACGCGTTCATCACCAACGTCGATCGCACGCCGCGCAACCCGAACATGCTGCGCTGGCACAAGCAGCTGCATCTGATCGACCACGGCGCGGCGCTGTACTTCCAGCACGACTGGCCCCTTGCGGGGGCCACGCACATGGCCAAGGCGAAGTCGCCGTTCGCGATGATCCGCAACCACGCGCTGCTGCCGCTCGCCGGCGACCTGCGCGCGGCCGACGCGGCCCTGGCGCCGCTGGTCACCGAGGACGCGCTGACCGCGATCGTCGCGCAGGTGCCGGACGCGTGGCTGACCGGCGAGGCGACACCGGACCAGACCCGGCGCGCCTACGTCGAGCACCTGTGCGCGCGGGCCGAGGCGCCGCGCGCGTTCGTCGAGGAGGCGATCCGTGCGAAGCTCGTTTGACTACGCGGTCATCCGCGTCGTGCCGCGGGTCGAGCGCGGCGAGCTGATCAACGCCGGCATCATCGTGTCGTGCGCGACCGAGCGGTTCCTCGCGGCCCGGGTCGCGCTGGCGACCGACCGGCTGCGCGCGCTGTCGCCGTCGACCGACGCCGACGAGATCACCGCGGCGCTGGCGCTGATCCCGCTGATCGCCGCCGGCGACCGGCGCGGCGGGCCGATCGCCGAGCTGCCGCGGGGCGAGCGGTTCCACTGGCTGACCGCGCCGCGCAGCGCGGTGATCCAGACCTCGCCGGTCCACACCGGGCTGTGCGACCGACCCGAGGGCGCGCTCGAGGCGCTGCTCGCCAAGCTCGTGCTGTAGCGCGCTACAGCTCGACGTGGACGCGCAGCGAGCCGACCTCGGCCGGGCCGCGATCGACGTTGTAGCCGGGGTGGACGACGAGCTGGACGTCGGCGGCGACGAACACGCCGCGGTAGACCCGCGCGGTGTAGTACGCCTCGGCGATCGTCTCGCGGCCGTACGAGAGCGCGCCGTCGCCGAGCAGGAACCCGCTGCCGCCGAGCGCCAGGTATTCCCGATGATCTTGCGACAGGCCGCTCGAGACCAGCGCGGCGCCGAGCTTGTCGGCCGCGCGGCCCCACGCCGTGCCGCGCAGGTCGCCGCCGAGCGCGAGCGTGTTGTCGGCCTCGGTGTAGGCGAACGCCTCGTTCTTGCCATCGGCCCAGCCGAGCCGGACGAACGCGCGCAGATCATCGGTCAGCTCGTGCTCGGCGTTGAGCCCGACGCCGTACTTGGTGCGGCCCTTGCGCCGGGTCGACGTGATGTCCGGGACGTCGGCCTGGCCGATCCGCGCGACCGCGTTGGCCTCGGCGTAGTTGCCCATGTCGGCGTGGTTCTCGAAGCCGAGCAGGCGGACCGTGCCGGCGCGGCCCGCGAGCGACTCGTGGACCTCGACCTCGAGGTTCTCGCCGCGCGCGTTGCCGAGGTCGTAATCGTAGTCGATGCCGTTGGCGGTGCTCGGCATCAGCAGCTCGCCGAACCGCACGGCGAACCGCGGCTCGGCGTACTCGACGGTCGCGCCCAGCGAGTAGCCGCGGGTGTCGGCGGCGTAGTCGTACGCGGCGTTGTTGTCGACCGCCCAGTTGAGGAACTGCAGGTGGCTGTCGCTGCCGATCGCGTTGACGTCGAACACGTCGGCGGTCGACAGCTTGCCGGCGCGGAGCTCGATCCGCCGGGTCGGCAGGCTGCGCAGGATGTGCAGCGAGTCGCGGTCGTGCGCGGTCCGCGCGTCGGACAGCGGGATGATCTGATCGAGGAACGCGCGGCCGAGGTACGGCGTCGCGCCCAGGCTCGGGTTGCGCACGACGTCGAGGTTGGTGAACCCGGCGATGCCGAGCGCGTCGGACAGCCCGCCGCCGCCGGCCGACTCGCCGGCGACGACGATCGCGGTGTACGGCGTCAGCTCGTAGCCGGCGAACACCGTCGCGACCATGGACAGCGCGGCGTGATCGTCGCTGCGGAAGCTGTTGGTCCCGGCGTACGGCGAGTGGAACCCGGGCTGGGCCTGGCCGACGAGGTTGACCTGGCCCGACAGCCACCACGCCTCGTCGGGGTGGGGCAACAGGGTCGCGCCATCGTCGGCGTGCGCGACGCCACTCCCGCTCCCAGCCAGGCCAGCGAGCAGGCAGGCGAGCAGAAGGGCGGCATGCCGGGTCATCGGCGGAGGGTTAGCCAGCGTGACCCGATGCGCAATCGAACAGGCCTACAGATGTAATTAATTCGGCAGCCCGCGATAGATTCACGGGCCATGAACCGTGTTGTCCGAGCCGCGGCGCCGATCGTGCTCGCCCTGTCGGCGGCGTGCTGCGCCGATCCCGTCACACCCGCCGCCAGACCGATGCAGCCGACCGCCGAGGTCAAAGACCTGGCGACGCCCGAAGAGAGCCATCTCAAGAACCTGCACCAGCTCACGTTCGGCGGCGACAACGCCGAGGCCTACTGGTCGTTCGGCGGCGACCGGTTGATCATGCAGACCAACCACAAGCCGTACGCCTGCGATCAGATCGAGGAGCTGACCGTCGCGACCGGCAAGACCCAGCTGGTCTCGACCGGCAAGGGCCGCACGACCTGCTCGTTCTTTCTCAAGGGCGATCAGGAGATCATCTACGCCTCGACCCACGCGGCCTCG
>DASWOO010000560.1:0-3039 GCA_036404335.1 Kofleriaceae bacterium | reverse complement strand
CCAGCTTGCCGGTGCCGCCGTAGCGCTCCTGGATGATCTACTTGAGCTGGTGCATGTTGAGGTGCGACGTGTCGATCACCGCCGCGGCGTGGCGCAGGTCGGCCATCACCTCGCGATCGCGCCGCACGCCATCGGTCAGATCGTCGCCCGACAGCGGGTGGCGCCGCCGGGTCTCGCTGAACCGGCGCAGCAGCACTTCGTCGCTGGCATCGAGGAACATGACCTCGAGCCGGTGGCCGGCGCCGCGCAGCCGCGACAGCGCGGTGGTCCAGCCCGCCAGGTTGCGGCGCTGGCGCGAGTCGATCGCGATCGCGAGCTTGTCGCGGTCGCCCTCGTGCGCGAGGTGCTCGACCATCTGCGCGACCAGCGGCATCGGGATGTTGTCGACGCAGTAGAACTCGATGTCCTCCAGCGCGCGCAGCGCGGTGCTCTTGCCCGCGCCCGACAACCCGGTGACGATCACGATCTGCATCTATTCCACCGCGTCCAGCGGCAGATCGACGGTCTGATCGGCGCTGTCGGCGTTCATCGACGCCGCCCGCGCCTCCATCGCGCGGTTGAGCTGGTCGCGGAACGCGCGCGCCGAGTGGGTGCCCTGGACCTTGAGCAGCTGGTTCCTGACCGCGACCTCGATCAGCGTCGCCAGGTTGCGGCCGGGCCGCACCGGGATCCGCACCGACGGCACCGCGATGTCGAGGATGCGATCGAAGTGATCGTCAAACCCGAGGCGGTCGTACTCCTCGCCGTCGATCCAGTCGCGTAGCTCCACCACCAGCTCGATCTTCTTGGTATCGCGCACCGCCGAGATGCCGAACAGATCTTTGACGTTAATGATTCCCAGCCCGCGGATCTCCATGTGGTGGCCGATGATCCCGGCGCCGCGGCCGATCACCTGGCCGCGCTGGCGGCGGACCTTGATCACATCATCGGCGACCAGGCGATGGCCGCGGACCACGAGGTCGAGCGCGGTCTCGCTCTTGCCGATGCCGCTCTTGCCGAGCAGCAGCACGCCGATGCCGAGCACGTCCATCAGCACGCCGTGCATGTCGGTGGTCGGCGACAGCCGGTCCGACATCCACGTGGTCACCGCGTTGATGAAGTCGGCGGTCGACAGCTCCGACATCAGCACCGGCACGCCGCGCTGGTCGGCGGCGAGCACCAGCTCCTCGGGCGGGTGCAGCCCGCGGCACACGACGATGCACGCCGGGTCGCTCGCCATCAGCGTCGCGATCCCGGCCGCGCGCGCGTCCGGCATGTCGCGCAGGTAATCGATCTCGGTCCCGCCCAGCACCAGCACGCGGTGCTCGTGGAGCTGCTCGGACCAGCCGGTCAGCGCCAGGCCCGGCTTCTGGATCCGCGGCACGGTGACCAGGCGGTCCATCCCCTGCCGGCCGGCGACGGCCAGCACCTCCAGCTCCGCGCGCTCGAGCAGCTCACCGACCGTGATCGCCGCCGACATTCAGTACTTGGCGTCCTCGTCGGCAACCACCGAGTACATCGAGTCGCCATCGGGCGCCGCGAGCAGCCGGCGACGGAACTCCGGATCCTTGAACACCCGGCTGATCCGGGCCAGCGCCTTGAGGTGCGCGCCGGTCGACGACTCCGGGGCGACCAGCACGAAGAACAGGTACGTCGGCTGGCCGTCCATCGAGTCGAAGTCGACCCCGCCCGGCGTCCGGCCCAGGCACGCGACGATCTCGCCGACCGCGCTGAGCTTGCCGTGCGGGATCGCGACGCCCTCGCCGATCGCCGTCGACGCGAGCTGCTCGCGCTCGATCAGCACCCGCGCCAGCGTTGCCCGGTCGATGCGCGGGTGATGCCCCGCCATGTACTGGGCGAGCTCCTCGAGGATGCCGCGCTTTTCCGTCGCCTGCAGCGCAGGAACGACCATGTCGCGCCGAATGAGGTCGACGATCTTCATCGGTCGCTCACGAACCTACCACTTTTCTAGGCAGCCGAAGCTGCGGGCGCGGTCTCGATCAAGCCGTAGGTGCCGTCCTCGCGCTTGTAGACCACGGCGACCCGCCCGTCGGTGTCGCGGGTGAACACCAGAAAGGCCTCGTGCATGAGGTTCAGCTGGACGATGGCATCCGACACCGAGAGCGGCTGGGCGTGGAACTTCTCGGTCTTGACCACCTGGAACTCGCTGGCGGGGCCGGCGGAGTCGTGGTTATCGCCCGACGGCGGCGGCGCGCCACCCTCGAACGCCTCGTTGACGATCGAGTGCGACCAGGGCTGCGGCGCCACGTTGTGGGGTCGCGCGCGCATGCCCTCGAGCTTGCCCTTGTACTTGCGGACCTGGCGCTCGATCTTGGCGATGCACAGGTCGATCGAGCTGTACATGTTCTCGGTGGTCTCGTGGCCGGAGACCGCGAGGCCGTTATGCAGCTGGAACGTGACGTCGATGCGATGGTTGTGACGCTCGGTACTGAGGACGACGTGGCACGAGATCGGGTCCGGCAGATACTTCCGGACTCGCTCCATTCGCTCGCGCGCGTACGACTTCAGGGCTTCGGTCGGTTCCATGTGCCGGAACGTCACCGCGAATTGCATCGAGTACCTCCAATAGGTGGAGCTCGATCATAACGCCCCTGATGGACGCAGGGCCAGCGCTAGAACACTTGCTTGCGCTTGCTCGAGGACAGAATCCCGAGCTGCTCGCGGTACTTCGCGACGGTCCGGCGGGCGATATCGATGCCCGTCTTCTTGAGCAGCTCCACGATCTTCTGGTCGCTGTGGGGGCGCTTGGCGTCCTCGCCGCCGACCAGCTCCTTGATCTTCGACTTGACGGCCTGCGACGCCAGGTCGTCGCCGTTGGTCCGCGAGATGCCGCTGTTGAAGAAGAACTTCAGCTCGAAGATGCCCTGCGGCGTGTGCACGTACTTCGACGTGGTCACGCGCGACACCGTCGACTCGTGCATCCCGATGTCCTCGGCGACGTCGCGCAGGATCAGCGGCTTCAGGTGGGCGATGCCCTTGTCGAAGAACTCGCGCTGGAACTTCAGGATCGACTCGGCGACCTTGATGATCGTGCGCTGG
>DASWOO010000559.1:0-1934 GCA_036404335.1 Kofleriaceae bacterium | reverse complement strand
CGTTGCCGCCCTCGCCACCATCGGGACCATCGGGACCATCGGGTGCGGGTGCGGCCTGGGCGATCCGGGCTGGCACCGAAGTGTGCTCGCGCATGTGCAGCGACCGGGGTGCACGGTCGTCGGCCGCGGCCAGCCGGGTGGTCGCCACGGCGGTAAGGCAGGACAGCACCAGGGGTTTCCGGAGGCCAAGGCGTCGGGTGGACATGCGTGGGCGGGAGCCGGAAAGGCAAGCGCGGGGCCAGCTCCGCGCCTGGCAAAAACCGACTCGAACACGCGGTCCCGGCCCGCGACAAGCGCTAAGACGACGCCATGGACCGCGCCCAGCTCGCCGCCATCCCGGATGTCGTGGTCGCTCGCAGCCCGGCGATCGAGCGCGGCATCGCCGACTCGGTCGCCTACCTCGCGTCCGACGCCGCGGCGGACAGCCCCGCCACCGACCTGTACTGGCCCAAGTGGCACTCGCCGTGGTGGCACGCGCTGCTGCTGTTCGAGCTCGGCGAGGGCCGCCAGATCCCGGCGCGCGCGACCGACGCGCTGGTCGCCGCGACCGCCGCGTTCCCGCTGAAGTACTTCCCGATCCACCCGGGTGAGGCGCCGCCCGGCACCGATCTGTCCCGCGACGTGCTGTGCCACTGCGCGATCGGCAGCCTGGCGCAGATGCTCGGCGCCGCCGGCGTCGACGTCGAGACCGAGCCGGCGCTCGGCTTCGTCGCGCCGTGGCTCGCGCGCTACCAGATGGCCGACGGCGGCCTGAGCTGCGACGACCAGGCCTACCTGGCGGCCGAGCGCACCGGCGAGTGCCCCAGCTCGATGGTCGGCACGATCGCGCCGTTCGAGGCGATGCTGGCGCGCGGCGCTGATGATGGCGACTTCGTCGCGCGCGCCGCCCGGTTCCTGATCGGCCGGGCGCTCGTCCGCGGCTCGGACACCGCGCACAACGCCGACGAGCGCGCGGCCGCGACTCGCTGGCCCGAGCCCTGCTTCCCGCGGTTCTACTTCTACGACGTGCTGCGCGGGCTCTCGGCGCTGGTCCGCTGGGCCGAGCGCACCGGCGCGTCGCTGCCCGGGGCCGCGCTCGCCGAGGCCGTCGACGCGCTGGTGGCGCAGTCGTCCGACGGCGTCGTCCGGGTCGGTCGCCGCGCCCACGCCGATCACACCACGGTCGTGCCGAGCCGCGACCGCCGCGAGCACCGGCCGCGCACGCCGACGACGACGTTCCCGCTGCTCGACGCGGTCAGCGTGGTCGGCGAGCCGTCCGAGGCCCTGACCCGGCAGTGGGCCGCCACCCGCCACGGCCTGATCCGCCTGCTCGACGCCGGCCGGATCGCCGCTGGGTGAGCTCGGCTAATCCAGCCGGCCCGGGATCGTGATCCCGGTCAGCCGCCGGAACGTCGCCAGCGCGTGGCGGTCGGTCATGCCGCTGACATAGTCGGTGACCCGCAAGATCCGCTCGTACACCGACGCGCCGTCGAGCTTGACCCCGCGCCCGGCGAGCAGCGCACGGGTCTTGTCGTGCAGCGCGCTCGCGCCCGGCTCGGCGGCCGCCGCGGGCACGAACGTCGAGAGCAGGCCGCCGAGCGCCTTGTACCCCGCGAGCTCGATCTCGATGACCTCGGGCGCGCGGTAGCACTTCGTGAACGCCAGATCTTTGAGCGCCTGGAGCTTGGCCGCGTCCGCGATGTGATCGGCGAGCGAGCTGCCATAGCTGCCGTCGAGGATCGCCGGCTCGTGATCGATGAACACCGCCACACACTGGCGGATCATGTGGCCGATCGCGTTGGCCCGCAGGTAGCCGATGCGCTCCATGTGATCGCCGCAAGTCGCCAGCCGCGCCGGATCGACCGACGTCGCCAGCGCCGCGAGCAGCTCCTCGGCGACCCGCTGCTCGACCAGGCCCAGCCGCACGCCGTCCTCGATGTCGAGGATCGAATAGC
>DASWOO010000558.1:0-3223 GCA_036404335.1 Kofleriaceae bacterium | reverse complement strand
TGACCCGGATGAGCCAGGCCCAGGCCGAGGTCGAGCAGGCGCGGGCGCGCGCGGCGTTCAAGGCCGGCGATGGCATCCCGAGTGGCGTGTCGGGCGACGTGGCGTCGAGCGGGATCATGCAGGTCGGGGTCGAGGAGGACGATCTCGGCGCGCGGCCGGCCGAGGTCGTGGCCGGGCCCAAGGAGGTCGGCGAGATCGCCACCCACCCGGTGCTGCGCGTCGTCTACCAGCTGTCGCGCGCCAAGAGCACCGGCATGCTCGCGCTCGAGGGCCGCGCCGGCGTGCTCAAGGAAGCCTACTTCGTCGACGGCCAGCCGCAGTTCGTCAGCTCCAACGTCGAGGCCGAGCGGCTGGGCAATTACCTGATCCGCGAGGGCGTGCTGAGCCCGCAGGCGCTGGCGCGCGCGACCTCGGTCGTCCACCACTTCGGCGGCCGGCTCGCCGACACCCTGGTCGGCCTCGATATCCTCGATCCGCTCGAGGCCTACCGGCTGCTCGCCAAGCAGGTCGCCGCCAAGCTGATGGAGGCGTGCTCGTGGCAGAAGGGCCGCTACACCTGGACCGCCGGCCACGCCAACCCGTGGAAGGCGCGCTCGCTGCACATCGACGCGTGCCGGGTGATCGGCGCGGGCGCGGCCCAGCTCGCCGAGCCGCTGATCGAGGAGTGGCTCGCCGCCAACCTCAAGGCGTTCCTGATGCGCGAGCCGATCCAGACCGGTGACCTCGCGCAGTTCGGCCTCGGCGACGCGCTCTTGCGGGTGTACTCGCTGCTCGACGGCCGCACCCGGCTCGGCGAGCTCGCCGCCAAGGTCCGCTCGCCCGAGGCGCGCACCAACCTGCTGCGCCTGACCTACCTGTTGGTGCAGACCGACTTCGCGCGGTTATCGTGACGGCGATCCTCACCGCCCAGGGCCTGGAGAAGCGGTTCGGCAGCCGCGTGGTGCTGCGCGGCGCGTCGTTCGCGGTCCACGAGCGCGACCGGATCGGGATGATCGGCGCGAACGGCGCCGGCAAGTCGACCCTGCTCGAGATGGTCGTGCACCGCGCGATGGGTGGCGACGATCCGGCGCTCGAGCCCGACGCCGGCGTGGTCACCTGGAAGCGCGACCTGGCGCTCGAGTACGTCGCGCAGGAGCCGGTGCTCGACGCCGACGCGACCGTGGCCGAGACCCTGGCGCGCGAGGGCGTGGCCGAGCACGAGATCGCGACGATCGCGACGGTGCTCGAGCTGCCGCCGATGGCGCAGACGATCGGCACGCTCTCGCTCGGCGAGCGCCGCCGCGTCGCGCTCGGCCGCGCGCTGCTCGGCAAGGCCGACGTGCTCGCGCTCGACGAGCCGACCAACCACCTCGACGCGACCACGGTCGAGTGGCTGGAGAACCGGCTGGCGAGCTGGCCCGGCGCGCTGATCGTCGTGACCCACGATCGCTACTTCCTCGATCGGGTCGCGACCCGGATCCTCGAGGTCGATCGCGGCAAGGTCTACTCGTACGACGGCGACTACGCCGAGTTCGTGCTGATCCAGGCCGAGCGCCTCGCGACCGAGTCCGAGGCCGAGTACCAGCGCTCGTCGTTCATCCGCCGCGAGATCGACTGGATCCGGCGCGGCCCGCCGGCGCGGACGGTCAAGGCCAAGGCGCGGATCGACCGGTTCGACGCCGCGGTCGCCGCCGCGCCGACGCTCGACGATCAGCGGCCGGATACGATGGCGCTGCGGCTGCCGACCGGGCCACGGCTGGGCAGCACGATCGTCGAGCTGCACAAGGCGGGCAAGTCGCTCGGCGGCAAGCAGCTGTTCAAGGACCTGACCCTGGTGATGAAGCCGGGCGACCGGATCGGCATCGTCGGGCCCAACGGCGCCGGCAAGTCGACGCTGATCAAGACGATCCTCGGCCAGCTCGCGCCCGACACCGGCAAGGTGACCGTCGGCGCCAACACCCGGCCGGCGTACCTCGAGCAGGGCCGCACCGAGCTCCGCGACGATCTCACCGTGATCGAGGAGGTCGGCGACGGCTACGACTTCGTCGATCTGCCCGACGGCAAGGTCCACGTCCGCGGGTTCTTGCGCATGCTCGCGTTCCCCGACACCGTGTCCGACACCAAGGTCGGCCAGCTGTCGGGCGGCGAGCGCAACCGGGTCCAGCTCGCCCGCCTGCTGCGGCGCGGCGGCAACCTCCTGGTGCTCGACGAGCCGACCAACGACCTCGACCTGCCCACGCTCGGCGCGCTCGAGGACGGCCTGATGCACTTCCCCGGCTGCGCGCTGATCGTCTCGCACGATCGCTGGTTCCTCGACCGGGTCGCGACCGGCATCCTCGCGTTCGAGGGCGACGGCCAGGTTACGTTCTACGAGGGCAGCTACTCGTTCTACGCCGAGCGCCGGCCCAAGCGCGCGGCGGCCAAGGCGGCCGACAAGCGCGACACCCGCGCGCCCAAGCCGGTCGGCCCGCGCAAGCTGAGCTTCAAGGAAGCGCGCGAGCTCGAGGGCATGGAGGCGTCGATCGCCGCCGCCGAGGACAAGGTCAAGGCGTTCGAGGCCACGCTGTCCGATCCGGGCGTGTTCAAGGACCGGGCGACCGAGGTCCAGGCGCTGATCGCCGCGCTCGACGCGGCGCGCGCCGAGGTCGAGCGGCTGTTCGCGCGCTGGCAGGAGTTCGACGCGCTCAAGGCCGCGTCGCCGGGCTGATCAGGACGATCAGCGCAGCGACGGCAGCGGCGCGTCGGCGGCGCGGAGCAGCAGCAGCTTGTTCAGCACGCTGGCCTCCTGCGGGTGCTGGGCGATCACGTTGGTGTGCTCGTCGGGATCGGCGCGGGTGTCGTACAGCTCGAGCGCGTCGTGGTTGTCGACAAGCTTCCACCTGCCGCTGACGATCGCGGTGATGCCGCCGGGGTTGGATCGGTCCTTGATCATCGCGGCGAACGCGTGGCCGCCGTCGGGCAGCGCGGCGCGCGCGCCGGTGGCCAGGTCGGCGATCGACCGGCCGTCGACGCCGGCGCCGCGCGGCGGGACGAAGCCGGCGAGGTCGAGGATCGTCGGCACCAGGTCGGTGGCGCTGACCGTCTCGGGCACGCGCTGGGCGAGGATGCCGGGGCCCTCGATCACCAGCGGCACGTGGATCTGCGCGTCGTAGAGATCGGTCGAGTGGTAGGCCTGGCCGTGCTCGCCGAGCGCCTCGCCGTGATCGGCGGTGACGATCACGATCGGCCGGCGGCCGGCCGGGCG
>DASWOO010000557.1:0-3668 GCA_036404335.1 Kofleriaceae bacterium | reverse complement strand
ACGCAGATCGCGTGCCTGGACCTCATCGACGCCAGCGTAACATGCGGCCTGTTCGATCAGCCGTGACCGAATGCCTGGCGCCGGTCGCGGCGCGGGAGCTACGCTGGCGACCGCGCCTCGCCGTGCCGCCGCCGTCGTCTGGAGAAACCGACATCGTCTCGATCACGAGCCCGGCCGAGCTCGTCGAGGAGACCAGCACGTTGAACGCGCCCGACGCCGCGCAGTTCGTCGAGCACATGCTCGAGCTGGTCGGCAGCGAGGCCGCCGCCCTGCTCGGCGATCGGTCGTCGAGCGACGCCGAGCGCACCGAGCGGCTCGCCGACCTGAACCTGCGCATCGCGCTCGCCAGCTGGGACACGCTGCACCAGCCCGACGCGGCGCTGCGGCTGCTCGAGCTCGCCGACGGCCACCCGCTCGCGCTGCGGCTGCGGGCGATGGCGTCGCTCGACGACGTCGAGCTGCTCGCCAAGCTGCCCGCGGCGACCGGCGCGCTGGCGATCGAGCTGGCCGAGGCGTGGCTGTGGCGCCACGGCGATCCGGTGCGCGCCGGCGGCCTGGCCGACCGCCTGCTCGCCGGCGACCTGCCGTCGGCGTGGCGCGCGCACGTCACCGAGCTGGCGATCGTCGCGCACGGCGCGCGCGGCGACTGGGCGCGGGTCGTCGCGCTGTGCTCGACCGGGGTCGGCGATCGCTCGCCGCCCGAGGACATCGCCGCGACCGCCGCGCTGCTGATCGATCGCGCCGGCGATCCGCGCGCCGCGCTCGAGCTGTGCCTGCGCCGGCTGGCGAGCTTCGTCGACGATCGGGGCTTGCCCCCGGTCGGCAGCGCCGCCGCAGGACGGCGCGGTTGGATCGACGATGGCTGGGACATCGCGCCGTCGACCGCCGGCTGGCTGCGCTGCCTCGACGTCGCGCTCGACGCCGCGACCCAGCTCGGCGACGACCGACGGCTCGAGCTGCTGACCCGGCGCGCCGAGCTCCTGACCGGCATCCCGGGCGCCGAGGCCGAGGCGCTGGCGACCCGGATGGCGCTCGCCGCCGAGCTCGAGCGCCGGGGCGCGCCGGCCGAGGCCGCGCCGCTGTGGCTCGAGCTCGGCGACGACGCGGTGATGCAAGCGCCCGGCGTGCTGCGCCGGTTCGCCCGGCTGCGCGCGACCTGGTCCGCCAGCTCCCCCGAGCAGCGCGCGCTCAAGCTGACCGCGCACCGCCAGCTCGCCGACAGCGACTGCGCCGAGGTCGCCGCGACCCACGCCTGGCGCGCGCTCGAGCTCGCGGCGGCGACCAGCGATCCGGCGCTGGGCGACATCGTGCGCGCGGTGGCCGACGTCGCCGCGTCGCGCGCCGCCGAGCGCTGGCTCGACATGGTCGACGTCGCGGCGCCGACGATGACCACGCTCGCCCGGTGCGCCGCGCGCGGCGGGCTGTCGCTGCGCTGGGCCGCGGCGATCGCCGAGCGCAACCTCGAGGTCACCCAGCGCCCGGGCAGCGTGCCGGCCAGGCCGCTCGCGCTGTGGCGCCGCGCCGCCGCCGAGCCCGACGCGCTGCCGACCACGCGCGATCACCTCGCGCGCCTGCTGCGCGACGGCGACGGCGACGAGCTGTCGGCGGCGTACCGCGCGTGGGCCGACGCCGAGCCCGACCGCCGCACCGTCGCCGCGCTGTGGTGCGCGTGCGGCGTGGTCGACATCGCGCGCGGCGATCTGGTCGAGGCCGAGGACGCGCTGCGCCGCGCCGCCAGCTTCGGCAAGGCCGATCCGTTCTGCCGCGCCGCGCTCGCCCAGGTCTACCGTGCGACCAAGCGCCACGATCAGCTGGCCGAGATCCTCGGCGAGCTGGCCAGCTCGCTCGCCAGCAAGGACGCGCGGACCGCGACGTCGCGCGAGCACGCCGAGCTGCTCGAGCAGCAGCTCGGCAACGCCGCCGCGGCCCGCGCCGCGTTCGAGCGGCTGATCGCCGATCACCCCGGCGACCCCGAGCCGCTGCTGGCGCTCGCCCGGCTGTGCGACCGCGCCGGCGAGCCCGGCCGGGCGATCGGCCTGCGCCAGCGCGCGGCGGAGCTGCTGGCCGAGCCGTCGCGCCGAGCGACCCTGTGGCGCGACATCGCGCGCGACGAGGAGCGGGTCGGCAACCCCGACGGCGCGATCGCCGCGCTCGCCCGCGCCGCCGACGCCGGCGACCTCGACGCGCTGCGTGACCAGGCCCGCCTGCACCAGGCCGCCGGCCGCCCCGAACGCGCGCTCGCGCTGGTCCGCACCGAGCTCGCCGGTGATCCGCCGCTCGCGCGCCGGATGCAGCTGCAGACGCAGCTCGCCCAGCTCCTGACCCAGCTCGGCCAGGAGCCCGAGACCGTCGTCGCCGCCTACCTCGACGTGCTCAGCATCGAGCCCGATCAGACCGAGGCCCTGGTCGGCATCGAGGCCCCGGCCCGCGCGCTCGGGCTGTGGGACGAGCTGGCCCGCGCGTTCCGCGGCGCCAAGCAGACCCCGGCCAACCTCGAGGTCCTCGCCGAGGCGCTGGAGCAGATCGCCGAGTGGTCCGAGCTCGCCGAGGTCCGCCGCCGCCAGCTCGAGGCCGCGGCCGCACCCGCCGACAAGGCGCGGCGCGCCGGCGAGCTCGCCCGGCTCTACGAGCACGAGCTGGGCGACGCGGACGCCGCCGCCCGGATGCTGGCGATCGCCCAGCAGGCCCAGCCCGACGACGACCGCCGCCAGGCCCTGCTCCGGCTGCTGCGCGACGGCGAGAAGTGGCCCGAGCTGGCCGCCGCCCTCGAGCGCGAGACCGCGCGCGACGCGACCGCCGGCCCCGACGCGCTCGACCGCCGGATCGCGATGCTGCTCGAGCTCGGCGGGCTGCGCGCGACCCGGCTGGGCCGCGCGCAGGACGCCGCGGCAGCGTACGAGGCGGTCCGCGCGCTCGACCCCGGCCACCCGATCGCGTCCGCCGAGCTCGAGCAGCTCTACGACACGCTCGGCCAGACCCTCGAGCTCGCCCAGCTGCTCGAGGCCCGCGCCGAGGCGTTCACCGGCGCCGGCCGCGCCGAGATCTTCGCGCGCGCCGCCCACCTGCGCACCGGGCGCGGCGAGATCGACGCCGCGCTCGCCGACTACACCGCCGCGTTCACCGCCGATCCGACCAGCCGCGACGTGTTCACCCAGCTCGAGCGCGTCGCGTACAAGGCCGAGCGCTGGGCCGCGGCGATGCAGCTCTACGATATCGCGATCGCCCACGTCGAGCGCGGCGTGTCGCGCGCGTACCGGCTCGGCGACCTGTACGCCCGGCGCGGCAACGTCCAGCTCAACTTCCTCGGCGACGCCGACGCCGCGCTGGCCTCGTACCAGAAGGTCGTCGAGGTCGACTCGGCGCCCGACGCCGCGATCAAGACGCTCGAGGAGCTGTGCCGCCGGCGCGACGACTGGCAGCCGCTGATCGTGGCCTACGAGCGCCGCGCCGAGCACCAGCGCGATCCGCAGCGCAAGATCGACGCGCTGCGCGCCGCGGCCGGCCTCGCCCACGACCACGCGCCCAACGGCCGCGACTCGGTCCGGCTGCGCCGCAAGCTGCTCGAGGTCGACCCCAACGACGCCGGCGCCGCGTCCGAGCTCGAGCGGTTCTACGAGGACAACCAGGACCAGACCGGCCTGATCTCGGTGCTCAAGGTCCGGCTCCAG
>DASWOO010000556.1:0-2719 GCA_036404335.1 Kofleriaceae bacterium | reverse complement strand
CCTGCAGCTGCTCGCCGTCGGCCAGCGCGGCGCGTAGCAGCTCGGCGGCGCGCTCGTAGTCGAGCGCGGCGATCAGCGGCTCGACCGCGCGCAGCCTGCGCTCCCACTTGACCACCGGGTTGTCGTCGACGTTGCCGATCAGCAGGTCGCGCAGGCTGGGATCTCCGCGGCGCTCGGCGAAGTAGCCGGCGACCGTCATCAGGCCCTGCGAGTACCACGCGATCCGGTCGGGGACGCGGAGCGCCTCGGGCACCTTGCGCCAGTCCGCGAAGCTGGTCCGCACCGCCGCCGCATGCTGATCACACAGCGCCGCGAACCGCGCGGCGTCGCCGGCGGCCACCGCGTCGAATAAGGCGTCGCGCAGCGCCTCGCCAGCCAGGTCGCCAGCCAGCTCGCCAGCCAGGTCGCCAGACAGCTCGCCAGACAGCTCGGTCGATCCCTCGGTCATGACGCGCGCGACTATGGCAGATTGCGCCACCCCGGGGATCCCACGCATGCACCCATCATTTGTCCGCAACGCCATCGTCCTGGGGCTGCTCACCGCGATCGGCCCGTTCGCCGTCGACATGTACCTGCCGTCGCTGCCGTCGGTCGCGACCAGCTTCGGCACCGACGCCGACGGCGCGCTGACCAGCATGACGGCGTTCTTCCTCACGTTCGCGATCGGCCAGCTGATCTACGGCCCGGCCTCGGACATCTTCGGACGGCGCAAGCCGCTGGTGATCGGCCTGGTGCTGTTCGCGGGCGCGAGCGTCGGCTGCGCGCTGGCCGGCAGCCTCGGCCAGCTGATCGCCTGGCGCATGGTCCAGGGCCTGGGCGGCGCCGCCGGCATGGTGGTCGCGCGCGCGATCGTCCGCGACCTGCACAGCGGCGTCGAGGAGACCCGGCTCCTGTCGCTGCTGATGCTGGTGTTCAGCGTGTCGCCGATCTGCGCGCCGCTGATCGGCAACGGCGTGATCGCGCTGTCGAGCTGGCGCGGCGTGTTCTGGGCGGTCGGCGCGATCGCCGTGGTCTGCCTCGGGCTGCTCGCGCTGTTCGTGCCCGAGACCCGGCCGCCGTCGGCGCGCGCCGGCGCGAGCCTGGGCGAGGTGCTGCGCGCGTGCGGCCGGCTGCTCACCGATCGCGGGTTCCTCGGCCTGACCCTGGTCAGCTCGTTCTCGTTCGCCGGGTTCCTGGTCTACCTCGCCAACTCGCCGTTCGTGCTCGCCCACGCCTACGGGCTGTCGTCGCTCGAGTACAGCCTGGCGTTCTCGGTCAACGCGGTCGCGTTCTTCGCCGCGATGCAGCTCAACGCCGGGCTGGCCCGCCGGTTCGGGATCGGCCGGCTGATCCGGCCGGCGACCGTCGGCTACGCCGCGACGATGGCGACCGCCGCGGCGATGTGCGCGCTGCACATCGATAGCCTGGCCGCGGTCAGCTGCGTGCTGTTCGTCGGCTACGGCTTCCTCGGCGTCATCCTGCCGGTCTCGTCGGTGCTCGCGCTCGACGAGCACGGCGCGATCGCCGGCACCGCGGCGTCGCTGATGAGCGCGCTGCAGCTGGCGACCGGCTCGCTGATGGTCGCGGTCAGCGGCCAGGTGATCGACGGGACGATCACCAGCCTGGTCGCCGCGATCGCGGGCTGCGCGGTGATCGCCGCGCTCGCCCAGCTCGTCCTCGGCAAGCGCCCCGTCCGCGACGTCGCGCTACCGGCGAGCTTCGGTCACGGCTGATCGATCAGCCGCCGAGCGCTTCGTTGATCAGCGGCCCGACGATCTTCATGCCCGGGTCATCCGCGTTGTAGCCGTTGGCCGGCTCCTGGATGCGGGTCCGGGTATTGTTGTTGACGAACCGGCTGAGGAACACGTCCATCGGCACGAACTCGCTGTAGCACTTGTACTCCTGGCCCGGCGGCCACTCGAGGTACTCGTACCAGTGCTTCTTCTTGAGCATCTGCTGGCAGGCGTGGCTGCCGATGAACGTGATGATCGTCGAGCAGTGGCTCGAGTTGATCACGCGCTCGTACGGGATGAAGTAGCTGGTGTTGTTGAACTGGTTCAGCTGGTCGACGAGGTTGTCCTCGTCCTCCTGCCAGAACCCGATCACCGACTCCTTGTCGGTCGGGGTCAGGAACCGCTCGTACGAGAACCGCGAGTAGTTGTAGTCGCGCGAGTAGCCGGTGTACGCGATCTGGTCGTTGGGGAACGTCAGCGCGACCATCTTGTTGATGCTGCCGAAGTCACCGCGGTCGAACGTCGCGGGCAGGCTGGCGAACACGCTGTCGAGGTTCCACGACGCGCGGATCTGGTCGTGCAGCGGCCGCGAGTTGTAGCTCGAATTCGGCGCCGGGTAGATCGGGCCGGAGTCGTCGAGGTAGTAACCCTTCTGCGGGTTGAGCGCGTTGCGGACGTAGTAGTAACCGGCCGCGGTCGCGGTGCCACCGGCCGAGAACCCGGTGACGAGCAGCTTCTGGACCGACGGCCACTGCGAGTGCGCCCAGTTGGCGGCGGCGACCGTGTTGGGGTAGCCGTGGTGGTGCCAGGTCAGCGGCGGCTGGCCGCCGGTCAGGTCGACGTAGGTCGTGTCCTTGTTGCCGATGTGCACGTCGCCCGTGCAGTACGGCATGTAGACGATGTTCCAGTCCTTGGTCACCAGGTCGGTCTTCGACCGGCCGGGCAGGCCGGGGTCCGCGCCGTTGACGATCGGCGAGACGTACTTCGCCGTGAACTGGGTCATGTAG
>DASWOO010000555.1:0-7964 GCA_036404335.1 Kofleriaceae bacterium | reverse complement strand
GGCGTTCGCCATGGCGCCGGTGCACGTGGCCTGGACGAACGGGTCGGTGATCGTGGCCTTCTGGACCTGCGCCTGGTTCGACAGGCTGGCGGAGCCCGGCGACGGGTCCGTGAGGTTCAGCGGCTGCGAGGCCGAGCTGTACGTGACGCCGTAGCCCGTGCCGGCGTCCACGAACCACTGCTGCAGATACTGATACGCGTCGAGCTGGCTGGTGCCGGTGTTGGCGCCCCACAGGGTCACCTGCGTGATCATCACGTGGTAGGCCTGGTTATCCGAGTCGGTGAGCTGCAGCGGGACCGCGCGCCACCGCAGGTTGGCCTCCGGCGGCACCTTGACCCACAGCTCGGTCGAGCCCTGGGTGTTGTTCTGCACGATGGACGGGTCGGCCGCGTACATCGTCACCGCGTTGCAGCACGCGCAGGAACGCCGCCTGCGCGGTGAGCGGCAGGTCGCCGATCTCGTCGAGGAACAGCGTGCCGCGATCGGCGGCGCGGACGAAGCCTGGCTCGTCGCGGGCGGCGCCGGTGAACGCGCCCTTGACGTGGCCGAACAGCTGGCTCTCGAGCAGCGAGGCGGCGATGCCGCCGCTGTTGACGGCGACGAACGCGCCGGCGCGGCCGGACAGCAGGTGGACCGCGCGGGCCAGCACCTCCTTGCCGCTGCCCGACTCGCCGAGCAGCAGCACGGGGATTGGCAGCCGCGCGATCCGATCGAGCGCGGTGAGCGGCTCGGCGAGCTGCGGGATCAGCGTGGCGAGGCCGGGCGGCGCCGCGGCGAGCGCGGTGCTGTCGAGATCGCCGGTGTCGCCCGGCGGCGCCGGTAGCGCCGCGCGGTACACGAGCAAGGTCGCGCCGATCTCGAGCAGGTCGCCGTCGCGGAGCACGGCGCGTGGGACGCGCTCGCCGTTGACGAACGTGCCGTTCTTGGAGCCCTGATCGACGACCGCCCAGCCCGCCGGGCCGCGCTCGAGCCGGGCGTGGCGCGACGAGACCGTGCCGCCGGGGAAGCACAGCTCGAGCTGGCGGTGCGCGCCGTCGGTCGATCGCCGGGCCGCGCGCGCGGCGCCGCGGCCGAGGACGACCGCGTCCAGCTCGGCGAGATCGTGGCCGCTACTCCCCGCGAGCGGCCGATCGCAGTGCAGCACCACGAACAGATACGGCCGGGACGGCACCGCGGCGCGACCCTCGCGCGCGATGTCGACATCGGTGCTGGCGGGAGCGCCGGCCATCCCGGCACGCTATCACCTCCGGGTCAGGGCCGTGGCACCGGGGCGGGAGCGCTGCAGCACTGGGTCTCGGGCCCCACGGACACGGCGATGGACTCCAGGTGCGCCGGGCTGGTGCAGTTGTTCTTGGTCTGATCCTCCGGCAGCTCGCAGCGCCGAGCGCGCGTGGTTCTGGTGATCAACATGGAAAAACCCTCCTGCCCGGGCGGTGTGCAAGCACACGGCCAGGCGCGATCAGGGCCGGTCGTCCCGTGAGGCGAGCGTCGCGGTCGATCGTGTCGCCAGCCACACCGCGACGCCGGCGGGATCGCGGGCGACGAGCGCGGTCTCGGACACCGGCCACACGCGCACCACGGCGCCATCCGCGGCGGCCATCCAGCGTGCGTCCGGCGAGAAGCTCGCGGATCTCACCGCGAGATCCTGCGGCAGCACCGCCGCGAGCACGCCCTGCCGCACATCCCACACCCGGACCGCGTGCTCGCGCAGCGAGATCGACGCGAGGTGCGCGCCGTCCGGTGAGAACTCGAGCCAGAACACCGCGCCGCGGTGGCGGCCGAGCACGTGCGCATCGCCGGTCGCCAGATCGATCCACATCGCGCGATCGTCCTGCCCCACCGCGAGCGCGCGGCCATCGGGCGACAGCGCGAACGCCTGGCCGGCGACCGGGATCGACGCGCCGGTCGCGACCCGCCAGCGCCGCACGGTGTGGTCCTCGCTCGCCGTGACCAGCCACTGGCCATCCGGCGAGAACCGGACCCGCGTGACCCGCCCGGCGTGGCCCGGCAGCGGCGCGCCGGTCCCGGCCGCGACGTCCCACAGCCACGGCTCGTGATCCTCGCCCGCCGAGGCGAGGTGCCGGCCGTCCGGCGAGAACACCACGTCGCGCACGGCGCGGGTGTGGCCGGTCAAGGTCCGGACCTCGCCCGTCGAGGTGCGCCAGATCCGGACGGTCGCGTCGGCGCTGGCCGAGGCGAGCCACCGGCCGTCGGGCGAGAACGCGATCGCCCAGACCTCGCCGCGGTGGCCCGTCAGGACCCGCGCGACCGGCGCGCAGCCCGCGCCAGGGTCTGCGCACAGGTCGCCAGGTCCCACAGCCGGACGGTGCCGTCGAAGCTGGCGGACGCGAGCCGCGAGCCGTCGGACGAGAACGCGACGCGGGCGACCAGGCCGAGGTGACCCTCGAGCCTCCGGCTCTCGCCGGTGCGCGGGTCCGACAGGCAAACGCCGAGATCCTGGCTACCGGACGCGACGCGCCGGCCATCGGGCGAGAATGCGACCTGGAACACGGTCGAGCGATGGCAGCGCAGCCCGCGCTGCGCGCGGGTCGCGACGTCCCAGATCCGCGCGTCGAACCCGCTGCCGAGCAGCGCGGTGCGCGACACCAGGCGGCGGCCGTCGGGCGAGAACGCGAGGTAGTACACGCTGCCCGGGTGGCGGCCGAGCGCGCTCCTCGTCGCCGTCGAGCTGCCATAGCCGGACGTCGCCGCCGCCGCCGCCGGTCGCGAGCCACGCGCTGTCGGGCGAGAACGCCAGGCCGGTGACGCTGCCGGTGTGCCCCGACCAGGTGCGCGCGGCGCCCGTGGCGACCTCGGTCACGCGCACGTTGCCGTCGTCGCCGACCGACGCGATCCACCGGCCGTCGGGCGAGAATCGGGCCCAGCTCGCCGCGCCGAGGTGTCGCCCGAGCTCGCGGACCTGGGCGCCGGTCGCCGTCGACCACAGCGTGACCGCGCCGTCGAGGTGCGAGAACACTGCCAGCGCGCCGTCGGGCGAGAGGTCGGCCGACGCGAGGTTGGTCGGGCCCGCGAGCGGGCGGTGCGCGTCGCCATCGACCTGCCAGACCAGCGGGGGCGTGCGCTCGGAGGCGATCGACAGGAGCCAGCGGTCGTCGCGCGAGAACGCCAGGCCGCTGACCGCCGTCGGGTGGCCGGGCAGCGCGCGGCTCGCGCCGCCGCCGGTCGGCGTCAGCCGGACCAGGCCATCCGCGCTGCCGGACGCGAGCCAGGTGCCGTCGGCGGACAGCGCGAGCTTGGTGACGTTGGCCGGGTGGACCGCGAGCGGGCGGGCGCGGCCGGTCTCGAGCTCGACGAGCATGACCGCGGTGGCCGACTTGTCGTGCACGATCAGCGTGCGACCATCCGGCGACGCGAGGATCTGCTCGACGCGGCCGCGGTACGCGATCCGGCGGACGAGCGCGCCGGTCGCCGCGTCGCGCAGCTCGAGGTGCTCGCCGTCCGGCGCGCCGATCCACGCGCGGCTGTCGGCCGTGAAGCTGAAGAACCCGTTCGGCGGCGGGACGTGGCGGGCCACGCCGCGCGCGTCGGCCTCGATCGCCAGCGCGCGCAGCTCGGCGCCGTCCGCGCCGCTCGCGGGATACGTGCGCAGCCACATCACCGCCTCGGTCGGATCGCGCTCGAGCGCGCCGCGCGCCTGGGTGAGCACGAGCTGGTCGGCCCGGCGGCTCGCCACGTCGCGCTCGGCGACGACCCGCCGGACGCTGACGACGCCGACGATCGCGAGGATCGCCAGCGCCGCCGCGGCCACGCTGACCGGCGCGCGGTAGCGGCGCAGCCAGCGCCGGGCCAGGGTCCGGCGCGCGTAGGCGTGCGCGTTGACCAGGCGCCCGGTCTGGAACCGGCGCAGATCCTCGGCGAGCTCGCGCGACGACGGATAGCGATCGCCGGCCCGGCGCGCCATCGCCTTACGCACGATCGTCGCGAGGTCGGCCGGGATCGCCGGCTCGCGCGCCTTGGCCGACGCCGGCGGCCCGGCGAGCACCGCCGCGAGCGGCGCCGCGACACCGTCGTACGGCGGCGCGCCGGCGAGCACCTCGTAGAGCAGAGGTCGTGGACCGGGACGATCGCCGGGTGCTCGAGCCGCGCGGTGATCGTCGCCTCGCGCACGAACCGCGCGTACGCCCCGCCCGCCTCGTGCAGGATCTCCTTCAGCGCGACGACGCGGCCGATCCGCAGATCGCGCACCTCGAGGATCCGGCCCAGGCCGCCGCGCGCGAACTCGCGCAGGACGTGATAGCGCGACGGATCGATCGGCGGCAGCCGGACCTGTGCGTCCGGTGCGTCCGCGCGCAGCGGCGCCTCGCCGGTCTCGGTCGGCGCGGGCACGCCGGGCGCGCCGGGCTCCGGCCCCCGTGTCGTCCTTCCCCTGCGGCATCCAGCCGGCAGGAGCGTCGGTGCTCGCGTCGCCGATGTCAATCGTGGGTCGGCAGGGACAGCAGCATCGCGCGATCCCAGGTGGGCTCGACGGTGGTGTCCGCGGCGAGCAGCGCGAGCCCGACGCCGGCGGCGCCCTGCAGGAAGCTGGGATCGCTGATCCACTGGACGCGCGACGGGTCCGCGGGGTCGCGCAGGTGGCTCGCGAACCCGGCGATGCCGTGATCGCCGCGCAGCTCCAGCGCGCGCTCGATCCAGGCGCGCGCGGCGTCGCGCAGCTCGACGACGCCGGTCGCCTGGTACAGGCGGTTGAGCTGGTGGGCGAGGCCGGCGGCGCCGTGGCACAGGCCGGCATCGACGACGCCGACCTGATCGGCGGGGCGTCGGGCGGCGGCGCAGGCGAGCGCGATCGCCTCGGTGCGCCAGGCCGGATCGCCGACCGCGCTGGCGAGCAGCAGCGCCGACGCGACGCCGAGGTCGCCGTAGCACCAGGCGAGCCGGGTCGGCCCCGGCGGCGCGCCGGCGACCTCGCCGTAGGTCCCCGACGCCTGGCGCTGCGCGCGCAGCCAGCCGACGGCCCCCGCGAGCAGCGGCCGCGCCGCGGTGATGTCGTGGCGCACGCAGCCGGCGAGCAGCGCGACCACGCCCGGCGCGCCATGCGCCATGCCGAGGTCGTGGCAACCCGTCGGGTAGCGCCCCAGCTTCCACTCGCCCATCTGCGCGGGCGTGGTCGGCCAGGCCAGGCCATCCGGAGTCCGGACCGCGCGCTCGGCGAGCCGTCCGACGACCTGCGCGGCAAGCGCGCGGTCACCGCGCTCGAGCGCATAGACGCCGATCCCGGTCAGCCCGCGGATCAGATCGAAGCTCGCGGGCGGCGCCTGTGCCGTCAGCGCGCGCAGGGCTTGGTCGATGTCGCCGAGCGCCTTGCCGCCGCCGCACAGCGCGGTCGCCCACGCGACGCCGGTGAAGCCTTCGTGGAGCCCTGGGGGCAGGACCACGTCGGCGAGCGCATCGCCGCACCGCGCGAGCACGGCCTCGGCATACGCGATCTGGCCCTGGTCGCCGCGCGCGGCGCCCAGGTACGCATGAAACAGCGCGCCGCCCGGGGCGCCGAGGCCGAGCGACAGCGCGTCGCGGCCGGTCACCTCGAGGTGCGCGGGTAACGCGGTCGCGAGCTCGTCGATCGCGCGCCGGGCGCGGACCGCGAGCTCGCCGTCGAGGATCGCTTGCCAGGTGGTCATGAGAGATCCTCGACGCGCCGGCTGCTTAGCAGTTGAACGTGCCGCAGTTGGGCGGCACGTCGGTGAGCTGGCCGGTGAGGCCGCCGGCGATGTTCCCGAGCTTGTCGTTGCCGAGCAGCTTCAGGGTTTGGGGGTTGAGGCGGAGCTTCCGGTCGGTCTTCTTCATGATCAATGCCTTTCAGAACAGAGAGAGTGTGTATGGGTATCGAGAGGTGGAGTCAGCGCAGGTCGTCGAGGGACCGGGCTGCGTTACGGCGTGGTCGGCGTGGTCGGGCAGTTGTACGTCCCGCAGTTGGGGAGCACGTCGGTGAGCTGGCCGCTGTCGCAGCCGGCGGCGCGCCCCGTCCGCGCGACCGACAGCGCCTGGATGGTGTGGGCGTTGAGCCGGAGCTTCTTGCCAATCATGTGCTTCTTCATCGCAGAGACCCTCGAGCAAGCGGGATGCCGGCGCTCGGACGAGCTGGTGCTCAGGATCGACGCGGAGTTAGCCGCGCGCCCGGGAGGCACACGGGAGGCACAGGCCGGCACGGTGCCGGTCAGTCGTCGTCGCTGGTGATCTCGCCGGCCAGGCCGTGGCGCTGGATCAGCCGGCGCAGCTGGGTGCGGTGCAGGCCGAGCGCGCGCGCCGCCGCGGTGACGTTGCCGCTGGTCGACCGCAGCGCGTCGGAGATCCGCGCGCGCCAGTCGTCGTCGAGCACCGGCGCCTTCTTGCCCGCCGGCGGCGCGGGGTCCGGCATCGCGGCGCCGAACGCGCTGCCCGCGGCGGGGGCGAGGTGGCTCGCGAGCACGCGATCGCCCGCCGCCTGCGCCGCGGTCCGTAGCTCGGCCATCAGCTCGCGCACGTTGCCCGGCCACGCCCGCAGCAGACACTGCTCGACGAGCAGGACGTGCGCGGCCGGCGCCGGCGATCGGCTCGCGAGCGCGCGCGCGATCAGCGCGGGGATCTCCTCGGGCCGCTGGCGGAGCGGCGGCAGCAGGACCGCGGGCCGGCCGATCCGGAAGTACAGGTCCTCGCGCAGCGTGCCGGCGGCGACCATCGCGCGCAGGTCGCGGTGGGTCGCCGAGCACAGCGCCAGCTCGACCTTGCGCGGCCGGGTCGCGCCGACCGGCAGGACCTCGCTCGACTCGAGCACGCGCAGGAGCTTGGCCTGGACCTGGAGATCGAGCTCGGCGACCTCGTCGAGGAACAAGGTGCCGCCGTCGGCTTCCTGGACGTAGCCCACCGCGTCGACCTCGGCCCCCGAGTACGCGCCGCGCCGCGCGCCGAACAGCAGGCGCTCGGCGATCGCCGGCGGGATCGTGGCGCAGTTGACCGAGATCAGCGGGCCGCCGCCGCGCGCCGCGTGGAACGCCGCGGCCACACCCTCCTTGCACGTGCCGCTCTCGCCGCGGATGTGGAGCATCCGGCCGCCGGACGCCGCGCGCGCGACCTCGTCGAGCACCGCCTGCATCGCCGGCCCGCGCACGAAGCCATCGACGCCGAGCACGCCGCGCGCGTACGGCCGGACATCGCCGCGCGGCACGACCAGCGAGTCGCCCAGCCGGATCACGCGCTCGACGGCGACCGGCGCGTGGGGCGGCACCGGCTGGCCGTCGGCGAACGTGCCGTTCTGGCTGCCGAGGTCGGTGACCGTCCAGCCGCCGGCGGCGTGGATCACGCAGGCGTGCTGGCGCGACACCCGGCCATCGTCGAGCAGCCCCGCGCCGCCGCCGCGGCCGAGCGCGAGCACCGCGCCCGCGATCACCCGCGCGGCCGGCGCGCCCTGCGTCCACACCACCACCACGCCCGGCACCGCGGCGTCGTCGGCGGCCGCGTGCTCGCCGGCGCTGGGAGGGAGGGTTGCCGGGTCCACGCTGGCCATCAGTATAGCGAGGCGGCACGCGTGTGCCGGCACGGTGCCACGTGAGGAGCGCGTCGGATCGCCCGCGCGGGCCATCCGCGGCCGCTAGAACCGGTCCGCGGCTTGCTTGAAGCGCCGCGAGGAGGAACTAGCCATGTGGATGCGTTCATGGATCGTGATCGAAGTCGTGGCCGGGCTCGCCGGCTGTACCGTGGCCGCGCGGACCGGGGACGGCATGGCGTCGCTCACCACCGATCTGTGCGTCAAGCCGAACGTCTGCCCGGGCGGCGGGACGCACTGCGGCGTCGAGGAGCTGAGCTGTCCCGACGGCACGACCAACTGCTGCTCGACCAACGGCACCGGGGTCTACACCGCCGAGGGCGGCTTCGCCGGGATCGACATCGATCCGTCGCCGCCGGTCGGCCAGCCGCCGTACGTCGCGCGCAAGGTCATGATCACGCACTTCGTGAACGCCGGCGGGCACGTC
>DASWOO010000554.1:0-4543 GCA_036404335.1 Kofleriaceae bacterium | reverse complement strand
TCGCGATCGACGGCACGGTGCTGCGCTCGGTGCCGGTCGAGCCCGAGGCGGCGGGCAAGCTGGGCGGCGGCAAGACCTGGCTCGAGGTCGAGCTGTTCGGGTTCACCGAGGATATCGTCGCGCAGATCCACCGGATGGCCGCGGGCGAGGCGCCCGAGCTGGAGCTCGAGCTCGAGGAGCCGCACGACACGCCGCCCGCGCCGCCGCCGCCGGTCCGGGTCACCGGATCGTACGCGGTGGTCGAGGAGCTGCCGGCCGACGAGCGCGCGCTGTTCCAGCAGCTGACCGGCGAGCTGCGCCGGCTGCGGCAGCTCGCGGTCCACGAGGTGCTCGGGGTCGAGCGCGACGCCGACGCCGAGCAGATCCGCCAGGGCTGGATGAAGCTGGTGCGCCGCCACCACCCCGATCTGGTCGCGCGCCGCAACGCGCCGGCGATCACCCACCTGGCCGAGGAGCTGATGATCCTGGCCAACCGCGCCTACGATCGGCTGCGCTCGGCGCTGGTCGCCGAGGGCCGCGCCACCGCGGTCGGCCCCGCGCTGGCGACGCCGCCGGGCTGGCTGGTCGGGTTCGACGATATCTCGTCGACCGGGTCGATCCTGCGGACCAAGCTCGCGCAGACCCTGCAGCAGGGCGGCAACGCCGACGCGGTCGAGGTCACGCCGGCGCCGGCGCCCCCGTCGGCGTCGCAGGTCGAGGGTGGCGAAGCGTTCGAGCTGCGGGCGCGGGCGATGCTGGGCGACGGCGACGCCGACAACGCGCAGGAAGTCCTGGCCGCGGCGCTGTGCGTCTACCCGCGCAGCCGGCCGCTGCGCTCGCTGTACTACGTGGCGTCGGCGATCAGCGCGCTGGGCAAGGGCGAGGTCATGCTCGCGACCTCGCAGCTCGAGACGGCGCTGGCCCACCACGAGACCTGCGACGAGGCCGCGGCGATCCTCGACATGCTGCGCCGGCCGAGCGGGGCGGGCAGCGACGAGATGAAGAGGCTGTTCAGGTGAGGCGATCGCCATGAGCCGGGCGGTCGGCATCGACCTCGGCACGTCGAACTCGGTGGTCGCGGTGATCGACCGCGACGGCTCGCCGCGGATCCTGACCACGGACGAGGGCTCGACCACGCTGCCGTCGCTGGTGTGGTTCTCGCCCGACGGCCCGATCGTCGGCGAGCCGGCGCGCGCCGGGCTCGACTACAGCCCCGACCTGACGATCTTCGGCGCCAAGCGCCTGCTCGGCCGGAGGTTCGATCACCCCGACATCCGCCGGCTCGCGCGGATCCTGCCGTACGAGCTGACGGAGGCGCCCAACGGCGACACCTGGATCGCGCTGTCGGCGGCGCGCTCGGTCTCGCCCGAGGAGGTCTGCGCGCTGATCCTGCGCGAGATCCGGCGGATGGGCGAGGCCCACTTCGGCGAGCCGGTGACCCGCGCGGTGATCACGATCCCGGCGTGGTACGACGCCGCCCAGCGCCAGGCGACCAAGGACGCGGCCCAGATCGCCGGGCTGACCGTGATCCGGCTGCTCAGCGAGCCGACCGCGGCCTCGCTCGGCCACGGCGCGCACCGCGGCCAGGACCGGCGCTACCTGGTGTGCGACCTCGGCGGCGGCACGTTCGACGTCGCCGCGGTCGACGTCGAGGCCGGGATCTTCGAGGTCCTGGCGACCACCGGCGACGCGTTTCTCGGCGGCGACGACGTCGATCGCGCGATCGTCGAGAAGCTGGTGCGCGACGTCCGGTCGTCGCGCGGCTTCGACATCACGACCGACTCGATCGCGGTCGAGCGGCTGCGCCTGGCGGCCCAGCTGTCCAAGCACGAGCTGTCCGACCTCGCGGCGAGCAAGATCTACGTTCCCGAGCTGGTCCAGCTGCCGTCGGGCAAGTCGCTCGAGTACCACAAGCCGCTGCACCGCGACGAGCTCGAGCAGTGGGCCGCGCCGCTGATCGGCCGGATCGAGGCGCCGATCCGCGAGGCGCTCAAGCGCTGCGGCCGCAAGCGCAGCGACATCGAGGACGTGCTGCTCGTTGGCGGAATGACCCGGATGCCGGCGGTGCGCAAGGAGATCGCGCGCGTGACCGGCCGCGAGCCGCAGGAGATCCCCAACCCGGAGGAGGTCGTCGCGATCGGCGCCGCGCTCGAGGTCGCGCGGCTCGAGGGCACGATCGAGGGCGTGCTGCTGATCGACGTCGCGGCGCGCGGCATCGCGGTGTCGATGGGCGGCGACTGCGAGCAGGTGATCGCGCAGAGCTCGGTGGTGCCGACCCGCGAGCACCGGGTGTTCGCGACCCGGACCGACGACCAGCTGCGGCTCGAGTTCGACGTGTGGGAGGGCGAGTCCGCCGACCCGGTCGACAACCGCCACCTGGGCCGCTACGCGGTGCTCGACCTGCCGCCGGCGCCGGCCGGCGACGTGCTGGTGCTGGTCGAGATGACGATCGACACCGACGGCACGGTGCGGCTCGGCGCCAGCGAGCTGGTGTCGGGCGAGCGGCTGCAGCTCGAGCAGCTGTACCACGCGGGGCTGGCGCGCAGCGACGTGGCGCGGCTGGCGCGCGCGCTCGAGGAGGCATCATGAGGCACGCGGTGATCCTGGCCGGCGGCAGCGGCACCCGGCTGTGGCCGGCGAGCCGCCAGGCGCGGCCCAAGCAGCTCCTGCCGCTCGGGCCCGGAGGCGAGAGCCTGCTCGCGGCGGCGATCCGGCGCGGCCGGTCGATCGCCGGCGATCGCGTGGTGATCGTGACCGCCGCGTCGCAGGTCGAGGCGACCCGCGAGGTCGTCGGCGCGGTGGAGCTGATCGCCGAGCCGATGGCGCGCAACACCGCCGCCGCGCTCGGCCTGGCGGCGGCGACGCTCGCGGCGCGCGACCCCGACGCGGTGCTGACCGTGCTGCCGGCCGACCAGCACGTCGCCGACGAGCCCGGCCTGGCGCGCGTGCTCGAGACCGCGCTGGCCGAGGTCGAGCGCGACGACGCGATCGGCACGATCGGCATCACGCCGAGCCGGCCGGACACCGGGTTTGGCTACCTCGAGGTCGACGCGGCGGTGCCGGGGCAGGTCACGGCCGTGCGGCGGTTCGTCGAGAAGCCCGACGCGGCGACCGCCGAGCGCTACGTCGCGAGCGGCCGCTACCTGTGGAACGCCGGGATGTTCTGCGTGTCGGCGCGGCGGCTCTGCGCCGAGCTCGAGCTGCACGTGCCGGCGACCGCGCGCGCGGTGCAGGACATCGCCGCCGGCCGGGTCCGCGCCGAGGACGTGTATCCCCAGCTGGCGTCGATCTCGATCGACCATGCCGTGATGGAGCGCGCCGGTCGGGTGATCACGGTGCCGGCCCAGGTCGGCTGGGACGACGTCGGCTCGTGGGCGGCGCTGCCCGCGCTGCGCGGCGCGGACGAGCGCGGCAACACCACGGCGGGCGAGGTCGTGATCGTCGACGGCGGCGACAACATCGCGATCAGCGATGACGGCACGCTGATCGCGATGGTCGGCGTGTCGGACGTGATCGTGGTCAAGAGCGGCAACGCGATCCTGGTGCTGCCGCGGTCGCAGGCCCAGGACGTGCGCAAGGTCGTCGAGGCGCTTTCGGCGCGCGGCCTCGCGCGGTATCTGTGAGCGGTGAATCCCCGGACGTTTCGTGAGTACGACATCCGCGGCGTGGCGGACCGCGACCTCGACGATGCCACGGTGCGCGCGCTCGGCATCGCGATCGGCGAGCGCGCGGCCGAGGCCGGCCCGGGCCCGGTCGTGGTCGGCCGCGACCCGCGGGTCCACTCCGGCCGGCTGTTCGCCGCGCTGACCGACGGCCTGCGCGCGCGGGTCGACGTCCTCGACATCGGCGTGGTGCCGACCCCGGTGGCGTACTTCGCGTCGCACCACCTGACGCCCGCCGGCGTCGTGATGATCACCGGCAGCCACAACCCGCCCGAGGATAACGGCTTCAAGACGATGATCGCCGGCGAGACCCTGCACGGCCCGCAGATCGCGGCGCTGCGCGATCGGGTCGCGGCGCTGGTCCGCGAGCCCGCGCCGCCGCCGGTCCGCGCGATCCGCTCGCACGACGTGGTCGGCGCGTACCTCGATCATGCGGCCGGGGTGCTCGAGCTCGGGCCCCGGCGCTGCAAGGTCGTGGTCGACGCGGGCAACGGCGCGGGCGGGCCGACCGCGGTCGCGCTGTATCGCCGGCTCGGGTTCGACGTCGTGCCGCTGTACTGCGAGCTCGACGGCCGGTTCCCGCACCACCACCCCGACCCGACCCAGCCCGAGAACGTCGCCGACCTGATCGCCCAGGTGAAGGCCGAGGGCGCCGAGCTCGGCATCGCGCTCGACGGCGACGCCGACCGGGTCGGCGCGGTCGACGCCACCGGCCGGATCCTGTGGGGCGATCAGCTGATGATCCTGCTCGGCAAGGCCGGGCTGCGCGAGGTCCCGGGCGCGCGGTTCGTCGGCGAGGTCAAGTGCTCGCAGGCGATGTACGACGCGCTCGCCGCGGCCGGCGGCCAGGTCGAGATGTGGAAGGTCGGCCACTCGCTGATCAAGGCGCGGATGAAGCAGAC
>DASWOO010000553.1:0-3137 GCA_036404335.1 Kofleriaceae bacterium | reverse complement strand
GCCTGCTCGACCGCGGCGGTGCCGCCGAGCACGATCAGGTCCGCGAGCGAGACGTGCTTGCCCCCGGCGTTGAAGTCGCGCTGGATCTGCTCGAGCGCCGCGAGCACCTGCGTATGGCTGTGATAGGCGCGGCTTATCAAGGGCCGGACAGCGACAGATCGGCGACCCGGGCGCGGACCTTCGCCATGAACGCGGCGCCGGGGTCGGGCTTGCTGTTGCGATAGCCCCGGTCGCGCTCGACGAAGTACGGGTGATCGCGAAACCCCATCACCTCGTGGTGGCCGAGCAGGTGGGTGATCGGATACCGGCCGACGAGGTAGCGGATCAGCGCGGCGTCGGCGGCGACCTGCGCGTCGGTCAGCTTCCACCGGGCCTCGTCGCCGGCGTTCTCGATGCCGATCGCCAGGTGGTTGAGGCCGATGCAGTGACGGGCGAACCGGTCGGCGGGCTGGAGCTGGTAGATCGTGCCGTCGCGATCGACGACGAAGTGGGCCGAGACGTTGACCGCGCCGGCGCGGGCGAGCTCGGCGCGCGCCGCCTCGATCCGCTCGTGGTCGAAGTAGCCGCGGGTCGCCGCCGCCGAGCTGCCGCCGGTGTAGTGCAGGACGATGACGCGCGGCGTGATCGCCAGGTCGGCCGCGGCCGGGTCGCTGTGCTGGCGGCGGTAGGCGAGCGTGAGCTGCTCGCGGGCCGGGGTCCACCGCATCGGCGCCTGGACGATCTGCGGCGCGGCGACGCCGGCATCGGCGATCGGCGCGTCGATCACCGCCACCGCATCGCCGGGCGCCACCACCGGCGCCGCCGCGCGGCCCGCGTCGCGCCGCGAGCAGGCCATCAGGATCACAGCCAGCATCGCGCGGCGCACGCCATGTCGTTACCAGCCCCGCCGCGTCCGCGGCAACGTTTCGTTACCCCGTCGCCGCGGCCCGCCAGGCGGCGCGCCGGGTTACGCTGGCACGGACCGTGATAGACCCGAGGACCGACGTGGCGCGCATCCTGATCGTGGACGACGACCGGTCGATCCGCCGCACGCTCGAGAAGTTCCTCGGCGGCGAGGGCTACGCCGTGACCACCGCGCAGGACGCGCCCGGCGCGATCGCCGCCGCCGGCGACGCCGACCTGATGCTGCTCGACCTCGGCCTGCCCGGCGGCAGCGGCTTCGACGTGCTCGCGGCGCTGGCCGAGCGGCCGAGGGCGCCGAGCGTCGTGGTCGTCACCGCGCGCGACGACATGCAGTCGACGGTCAAGGCGATCCAGCTCGGGGCCTACGAGTACCTGGTCAAGCCGCTCGACATCGACCGGCTGCGCGCGGTGGTCAAGCGCGCGCTCGATAGCCAGGCGACCCGCAGCCAGCTCGAGGAGTTCGTCAGCCGCGCCGAGCCGCGCGGCGTCGGCGACATCCTGGGCAAGAGCGCGGCGATCCGCGACGTGTGGAAGCAGATCGGCGCGGTGTCCACGACCCGGGCGCCGGTGCTGATCGCCGGCGAGTCCGGCACCGGCAAGGAGCTGGTCGCCCGCGCGATCCACGTCTCGTCGGCCGATCGCGACCGGCCGTTCGTCGCGGTCAACTGCACCGCGCTCGCGCCCGGCGTGCTCGAGAGCGAGCTGTTCGGCCACGTCAAGGGCGCGTTCACCGGCGCGATCGCCGATCGCCCCGGCCGGTGCGAGCTCGCCGGCAAGGGCACCCTGTTCCTCGACGAGATCGGCGAGATCCCGCTCGACCTGCAGGCCAAGCTGCTGCGCGTCGTCCAGGAGCGCACGTTCGAGCGGGTCGGCGACGCCCGGCCGATCCAGCTCGAGGCCCGGATCATCGCCGCGACCCACCGCGATCTGCCCGCGATGGTCGCCAGGGGCACGTTCCGCGAGGACCTGTTCTACCGGCTGCGCGTCGTCGAGATCACCCTGCCGCCGCTGCGCGAGCGCGCCGGCGACATCCCGATCCTCGTCGAGGGCCTGCTCGGCAAGATCAACCGCGACCTGGGCAAGGACGTCCGCTACGTCACGCCCGCGGCGCTCGCCCGGCTCGCCGCCCACCCGTGGCCGGGCAACGTCCGCGAGCTCGAGAACCTCCTGACCCGCGCGGTCGTCCTGGCCAAGACCGACGTGCTCGACGAGACGCTGCTCGCGATCGGCGCGCCCGCCGGCGATCCGGCCGCGCACGGCGCCGAGGCCGACGCCGAGGGCGCGCTGCCGACCCTGCGCGAGCTCGAGCGCCGCCACATCACCCGCGTGCTCGCCCACACCGACTGGAACAAGCGGCGGAGCTGCGCGATCCTCGACATCAGCCGGCCGACGCTCGACCGCAAGATCGAGGAGTACGGCCTGCGCCGCGAGGATCCGCCGGCGTGAACGGCCTGGGCTCGATCCCGCTGGCGATCGCGGCGATCGGCGCGTCGTACGCGGTGCTGGTGCTGCGCGGCTGGCGGCGGCGCGACAACCTGATGTTCGGGCTGATCGCGCTGACCGACTCGCTGATGACCGCGTGGCGCGGCGTCAACGTGCTGACCGGCGGCTCGATCGTCGCGCGCGGCGTGATGTCGCCGTGCATGTTCGGCACGATCGTGCTGGCGATGCTGACGCCGGAGTTCATCGTCGCGTTCCCGCGGCGGCGGCCGATGGCGTGGCGCTGGCGCGCGCTGCTCCTGGCCTGGGGCGTGGTCGGCGCGGTGCTCGCGGCGCGGATCCGGCAGCCCGGCGACTTCGCCGATTCGCGCGAGCTCGTCGCCGAGCTCGTGTTCTTCCTGCCGGCGACGTTCCTGGTGTTCGCGCTCGGCCTGCGGGCGTACTGGCAGACGCCGCAGCGCGACGCGCGGATCGTGATCGCCGTGCTGTGGTTCCGGTTCGGCGCCGGCACGATCACGTGGGTGGTCGGCCCGCTGATCGGCCACTTCGAAGCGCTGGCGTGGTTCGAGGCGACGTTCGCGACCGGCGTCAGCTTCGCGGTGATCGGCGGCATGATGCTGCGCAGCGAGCTGTTCTCGATCCGGTCGTCGTCGGTCGAGGTCCTGGCGTACGCCGCGTTCGGCGTGGTGATCATGCTCGGCGGCGGCGGCGCGGTGATGGCCGCGCTGCGCTACGCGCCGGCCGGGCGGCTGCAGGAGGTCGCGCTCTACGCCGCGACGCTCGTGCCGCTCGGC
>DASWOO010000552.1:0-10829 GCA_036404335.1 Kofleriaceae bacterium | reverse complement strand
TGCGGCCCTACGGCGGGTGGGTCGCCGCCAGCAGCAGCGCGTGATAGCGCCGCGTGCGGATGCCATCGGCGGTGCCCATCGCGAACCCGCCCACGCCATCGGTCTCGAGCCACTCGGTCATACCGCCGCCACTCTACTTCTCGCCGCGCGTGCTGGCGACCCGCTCGATCAGGTTCGCCGCCAGCGCGGTCCAGCCGGTCTGGTGGCTGGCGCCGAGCCCGCGCCCGGTGTCGCCGTCGAAGTACTCGTAGAACAGCACCAGGTCCTTGAACGCCGGGTCGGTCGCGTAGCGCGCCGCGCCGCCGTGGCACGGCCGGTTGCCGGCGGCGTCCGGCAGGAACAGCGACACCAGCCGGCGCTCGAGCTCGTCGGCGACCTCGCTGAGGTTCATCCGCGTGCCGCTGCCGGTCGGGCACTCCACGGTCAGGCCATCGCCATAGAAGTGGTGATAGCGCTTGAGCGCCTCGATGATCAGGTAGTTCACCGGAAACCAGATCGGGCCGCGCCAGTTGGAGTTGCCGCCGAATAACCCGGAGTCCGACTCCGCCGGCGCATAATGCACCTCGTACTGGTTATGTTCGATCTCGAGCCGGTACGGCTGGTCGGCGTGGACCCGCGACAGCGACCGGATGCCATGCGGCGACAGGAACTCGCGCTCGTCGAGCATGTAACGCAGCACGCGCTCGAGCCGCTCGCGGCTGGGGATCGCCAGCAGCCGGTGCTGGTGGTCGACGTCGAGCGTCACCGAGATCGCCTGGGCCAGCTGCGGCCGGTTGGCGAAGAACCAGTCGAGCCGCTCGCGGAACACCTTGGTCTGATGGAACAGCTCGTCGTCGAGCGCCGCCGCGGCGAACAGCGGCACCAGCCCGACCATCGACCGGATCTTGAGCCGGCTGCGGCCGAGCGCCGGGTGCTGCATCAGGTCGTAGTAAAAGCCGTCGTCGTCGTCCCACAGGCCGCGCCCGCCCAGCTCGTTCGACGCCTTGGCGATCGCGACGAAGTGCTCGAAGAACTTGAGCGCGAGGTCGGCGTACGGCTCCTCTTCCTTGGCCAGCTCGAGCGCCATCTGCACCATCGTCGTGCAGTAGAACGCCATCCACGCCGTGGCGTCGGCCTGGATCAGGTGGCCGCCGCCGGGCAGCGGCTGTGACCGGTCGAACACGCCGACGTTGTCGAGCCCGAGGAACCCGCCGGTGAACAGGTTGTCGCCCTCGGCGTCCTCGCGGTTGACCCACCACGTGAAGTTGATCAGGCATTTATCGAACGCGCGCTCGAGAAACTCGCGGTCGTAGCCCTGCCCCGACTCGCCGGCGAGCTGGTAGACCCGCCACACCGCCCAGGCGTGGACCGGCGGGTTGACGTCGCCGAACGCGAACTCGTACGCCGGCAGCTGGCCGTTGGGGTGCATGTACCACTCGCGGCACAGCAGCAGCAGCTGGGTCTTGGCGAACTGCGGATCGAACCGCGCCATCGCCACGCAGTGGAACGCCAGGTCCCACGCCGCGAACCACGGGTACTCCCAGGCGTCGGGCATCGAGATCACGTCGCGCGCCCACAGCTGCTGCCAGCCGCGGTTGCGGCCCTGGTTGCGCTGCGGCGGGGGCGGCGGCTGCCCCGGATCGCCCTCGAGCCAGTGCTCGACGATGTAGTGGTAGAACTGGCGCGACCACACGAGCCCGGCGTCCGCCTGCCGGACGATGCGCCGCTCCTCGGCCGTCATCGGCGCGTCGCGCACCGCGTGGTGATAATGGTCGGCCTCGGCGATCCGCCGGGCGAAGATCGCGTCGAAGTCGGCGAACGGCGTCGGGCTCACCAGGCCCTCCGCGGTCAGCCGCAGCCGCAGCACCTGGTGGCCGCCCTCGGGCACGTCGAGCACGTACCACATCGCGCACTTGGTGCCCTCGCCCGCCGGGTTGACCGCCCCGGCCTCGCCGTCGATCACGTGGCGGTGGAACGCGTCCTTGGTGAAGCTCGACGCCCCGGGCGCGCCCCACAGCCGCTCGGCGTTGGACTCGTTGTCGGTGAACAGCAGGGTCGGTGCCCCGTTGCTGTGGAGCACGAAGTGGCCCAGCGTCGGCTGCACCAGCCGGACCGCACTGTCCGAGAGCCGGACGATCGAGCCCTTGCCGTCGTAGCCCTCGCCCTTGCGGCCCCAGCTCCACGTGTTGCGCAGCCACGCGGTCGGCAGCACGTGGATCCTCGCCGCCGGCCCGCGGTTCTGGATCGTGAGCTGGATCAGCACGTCGTCGCACCCCGCCTTGGCGTACTCGGCGGTGACGTCCCAGTAACCGCGCTCGAACACCCCGGTGTCCTCGATCTCGAACTCGCGATCGCCCCGTCCGCGCCGCCGGTTCTCGGCTAGCAGCTGCTCGTACGGAAACGCCTCGTGCGGATACTTGTACAGCGCCTTCAGATACGAGCACGTCGGCGTCGCGTCGAGGTAGTAGTACAGCTCCTTGCAGTCCTCGCCGTGGTTGCCCTCCGGCCCGGTCACCCCGTACAGCCGCTCTTTCAGGATCGGGTCGTGGCCGTTCCACAGCGCGATCGAGAAGCACGCCCGGCACTCGCGGTCGCAGATCCCGAGCAGGCCGTCCTCGCCCCAGCGATACACCCGGCTGCGCGCGTGGTCGTGCGGCAGGTACGTCCAGCACTCGCCGTTCTCCGAGTAGTCCTCCCGCACCGTCCCCCACTGCCGCTCCGCCAGATACGGCCCCCAGCGCCGCCAGTTGTGCACCCTCCGCAAATCCTCCGACAGCCGTTCGCGCTCCGCGTCATCACCCGCTGCGGTCATCCCGCCGACGTTACCGTAGGCAGCCCCTCGTTGTCGGCGCCCGGCGTGACGCCTTCGTGAAGCCGCCCGGGCCGCCCGGCACCGCCGGCGCGCTTACGACTTGCGCGCCAGCTGTGACTGATGCGAGACCGCGGCCCACTCGATGCGCTGCGGCGTGGCGAGGCCGAGGGTGACGATCGCCGTCGACAGCTGGACCTTCATCGACCGCTGGTAGGCCTGCGCTGCGCGCAGCCGCTCGATCGACAGGATGCCGCTGGACACGAGGTACTCGCCGAAGCCGGGCAGCTCGGGCGTCGCCGCGCGGCTGGTGCGGGCCGGGCCGCGGGGCACCAGGCGCGGGGCTTCCTTGGCCGGCGGCTGGGTCGGCGGGTGACCGGTGATCGTTGGGCGCGGCGCCGGCTCGTCGGGCCAGGGCGTGGCGTCGGGCCGGTCGGTCGGCGCGTCGGACGCGGCGGTGCGGACGCGCGGCCGAACCTGCGGCGCCGAGCGCGCCTGGGCGCCGGGCTGCGCGACCACGGGGCGAGCCTGCGGGGTCCGCCACTGATCGCCATCGCGCGCCGAGCCGCGGGCGAACGGCTTGGTCGGCCGCTCGTCCATGTCGTAGCTCGGCACCGGGCTCGGCTCGGGCCTGGGCGACATCTTCGCCGAGGTCTGCAGCGCGTTGCCCGCGCGCGCCGGCGCCGGCTCGGTGCCGCGGGCCATGCGTGCCGGCTCGCGCCGGGGCGCCGGCTTGTCGACGGTCAGCAGCCAGTCGCGCGCCTCGCGGTCGCCCGGATCCAGGCGCACGGCCTCGCGGAAGAACACCGCGGCCGGGCCGAGCTCGTCGCGGCGCGCGGCCAGCACGCCGAGCAGGCGGAACGCCGTGCTGCAGTCCGGATCGAGCCGGATCACGTCGCGCAGGTCGGCCTGGGCGTCGAGCTCGCGGCGCAGCGCGAGCTGCGCCCGGGCCCGGATCAGCAGCAGCGGGAGGCACTCGGGCTCGTCCTCCAGCGCATCCGAGCACATCGCGACCACGCCAGGGTAATGCCTGGCTTCGAACAGCTCCGACGCCGTTGCGAGTACGCCTCGATCCACCCTGTCAGACTCAGCAAGGCACGGGCCACGGTCTCGCAGCGGCAAGCTGTCAGAACCACGCGGCGCCCCGGCTCCCCCACCTGGGGGTACATCACCCGCATTCGCCTGGCACCCCCACCCCCGAGCCGGCATACTGGATCGGTGCGCGGGTCCCCGCCCGCGGCGCGCCGCCATGAAGCTCATGTCTCGCCACCTTCTCTTGCTCCTGGCCCTGGGGTCGCGCGCCGAGGCCGGCGTGTGGGACCGCGCGCTGACCAGCCCCGCCGAGGAGACCGCCCGCGAGCTGTACGACGCCAAGCTGCTCGAGGGCGACACCGCGACGCTGACCTCGACGGCGCAGAGCAGCAGCCCGCAGGCCAAGATCGAGGCGGTGCGCCGCGCCGAGGCCGCGTACCGCGCCGCGGCCAGCGCCCGGCCCCGGGACGCCGAGCCGTACTTCCGGATCGGCAACCTGATCTACCAGACCTACTTCGACTGCGATCAGCAGCTGTCGGTGCTGTGCGACGAGGTCTACGCGACCAACCAGCGCGCCGAGGTCGTGGTCGAGGCGTGGGACGCGTTCGAGCAGCGCGCCCCGCTCGACCCGCGGGTCGGCGAGATCCTCATGCGCCGCGCGCTGCTCAACACCAAGCTGGTCAGCGGCTCGCCGCGCGATCACGATCACCTGGTCGCCGCGTCCCGCGACTACCGCGCGTCGCTCGATCGCACCGACGGGATCACGGTGTCGGGCGGCAACGAGCAGCTGCTCGGCAACCTCGCCGAGACCTACATGATGCTCAACCAGCTCGACGACTCGGTCGCGACCTACCTGCAGGTCGTGCAGCTCGGCCTCGCCCGGACGTCGACGATCTACGGCCTGGCGGTGGCGCTCGATCGCAACGGCGACACCGACCAGGCGCTGCGCCGGATCCAGGCCCAGGGCGAGGTCGGGCTCGAGTCGTTCACGCTCGAGTTCATGCGCAAGAGCGTGTTCTTCGTCCCCGCCGGCGAGGCAAACTACTATTTTGCACTGGCTAACGAGGCGTTTGGCAATGATGGCCCGGCGCTGGAGTACTGGAATCGCTATCTGACCAGCGGCGCGCACCCGGAGTTCCAGCCGCGGGCGCGCGCCCACGTCGAGGCGCTGCGCAAGCGCCACGTCAAGCCCGAGGCGCCGGCGCCGCTCCGGGACGACAACTGATGCGGCGCGCGCTCGGCGTGATCCTCGCGCTCGCGCTGGCCCCGCCCGCGGCGGCGCAGTCCCGGCGCTACCCGCCCCACCCCGTCGACAAGGACGCCGAGGACGCCGCCCGGTCCAGGTTGTGGGACGCCGCGACCAGCCCCAAGCTCGGGCCGTACCGCGCGCTCGTCGCCGGCGCCCGGGCCGCGCTGATCCAGCGCACGATCGACCAGACCACGGCGGCGATCGGCCAGCTGGGCGAGGCGATCCAGCTGCTGCCGCACGAGGGCGACGCATATCTGCTGCGCGGCTTCGCGTACCACGATCGCGGCGACTGGGCGGCGTGCGCGGCGGACCTGGCCGCGGCCGACCAGTACGTCGAGCGCGGCACCGAGCCGCCGCCGCCGCTCGCCGAGCTGCACCGCAAGCGCGGCGTGTGCCTGGCGCGCGCCGGCAAGCTCGCCGAGGCCGAGGCGGTGCTCGCCGACGCGGTGACCTCGATCGCGCCGCCCGGCAGCGGGATCGGCGAGACCTGGATGCGGCTCGGCGAGGTCCGGATCGCGCTGGGCAAGCTCGACGAGGCGATCGCCGCGCTGCGGGTCGCGCTCGACGGCAGCGAGCCGGCGCCGCCGGCGACGACCCGGTTCTTGCTCGCGGCCGCCTACGACCGCGCGCGCCGCCCGGCCGACGCCCAGCAGGAGCTCGCCGAGGCCGTGCGCATCGACCGGCCGCTGACCGCGCTGTATCACCCGGCGATCGCGGCGCTCGGGCCCGGCGACGCCGACTACCTGCTCGGCCTGGCGTTCACCGCCGAGCCGGCGCGGCCCGAGTGGTCGCTGGCGTACTTCCGGCGGTTCCTCGCCGAGGCGCCGGCCAGCCCGTGGCGCAAGCGCGCCGAGGATCACGTGCGAGAGATCCGCGCCGACGCGCTGCCGGCGGCGGTCACGAAGTCGGGCTCGGCCGCGGTCGAGCCCGAGGCGGTGCGCCAGGTCGCGCGCCGCGCGATGCCGCAGCTGCGAGCATGTCTGAGCAAGCGGCCGACCGTGGTCGTCGAGGTCGTGGTGACCAAGGCGGGCGCGGCGACGCCCGCGAGCGACAGGTCGCGGCCGCGGTTCTTCATGGCCACTGAGGGTGTAAAAATCGAGCGCGGGGTGGGCGAGCTCGACGACGCGGAGCTCGATGCGATCGAGGCGTGCATCGCGCCGATCGCCTCGCGATTGCAGCTGCCGCCGGTGAAGGAGCGCGATACCTTCTATCGTGCAAGCTTCTACGTCGTGGGGCCGTGAGTGGTGGGTCGTCGCCGCGCTGATCGTCACTGCGTGCGGTGACCCCGAGCCGCCGCGATCGTCGGGAACGACCGGATCCGCCGGATCCGCCGGATCCGCATCCTCCGCATCCTCCATCGCGCCGCCGCTCAGCCAGGCGCCGCTGCCCGGCGCGCCGGGCACGACGACGATCCAGGCGACGCAGCCGCCCAAGCTCATCGTCATGGACGAGCCCGAGGTCGCGCTGCCCGCGCAGGAGGCGTTCCAGCTGCTCGACGCCGGCACCGGCCCGCGCGCCGTCCTGCGCTACGGCCGGGCCACCGCGCCGTGGACCGTGACCCGCACCAGCGCGCTCACCACCCGCCGCCTCGATCAGGGCGCGTGGACCGCGCCTGCGGCGATCCCGGCGCTCGTCACCTCCGTCATCGTCACGCCCGACGCTGCGCGGCCCCATCGCTATCACCTGCGGTTCATGCCGGCGACGTCGGCCGCGCCGAGCCCCGACGCCGACCAGCGGCTCGACCCGTGGCGCCGCGGGCTCGCCGGCCGGCTCGTCACCGTCGATCTCGACGCGCGCGGCCAGCTCGCCCGGCCGAGCTTCGACGACGACCTGGCGCGGGCCCGCAGCCGCGACGCGCTCGACCTCCTGCACGACACCTTGCTCGGCAGCGTGATCCCGCTGCCCGAGCCGCCGGTCGGAGCGCACGCCCGCTGGCGGGTCGTGACCGCGATGCGGATCGGCGGGTGCTACGGCAAGCAGACGGCGACGTACACGCTGACCGAGCGCGGCGCCACGCGCTGGAAGCTCCATGTCCAGCTCCAGCAGGCCGCCGCCGAGCAGCGGATCACCGCTCCCGGCGTCCCGGCCGGCGTCGACGCCGAGCTGATCGCGCTGTTCCGCCGCAGCGAGGCCGACGTCGAGCTCGACCCCCACCAGCCGGTCGGCGGCCCCGGCAGCGCCGCGCTCGAGGACCGGCTGCACGTGCGCCTGGGCAAGCCCGGCGCGCCACCGGTCGATCAGATGTTCGAGGATCTCGGCCAGGCGACGACGACCGTCGCGCCGTAGCCTACTGGTCGAGCGGGCGGACCTCGAGGTGGTCCTTCACGCCGGCGGTCGCGCTGTGGTTGATGAAGAACAGCCGCTTGCCGGTCGGGTCGTAGGCGCTGCCGTGGACCGCGTCGAAGGTCTCGGTCGAGAACAGCGTGGTCTCGACGCCCGCCGGGGTCAGCCGGCGCACGCCGGTGCCGCCGGTGATGATGTCGCCGTCGGGCATCAGCGTCATCAGATCGGCGCTGGTCACCGCGCCGACGGTGGTCAGCGTGTTGTCCGCGAGCGCGACCTTGAAGATCTTGGCCTGCGACTGATCCGAGACGTACACCGCGGTGTCGGTGACGAGGATGCCGACCAGCTTCTTGAAGCCGGGCGCGGCGCCGAACACCAGCGGGGTCTCGACCGCCGAGCCATCGGGGTTGATCACGACCTTGGCGATCGAGCCGACCTGCATGCCGCCGCCCATGCCGGCGAAGTAGACGTCGTACACGTCGCCGGTCGACGTCGTGCCGATGCCGATGCGGTGGTGCGAGATGTCGAGGCCGGTCAGCGCCTTGCTGGTCTTGGCGCCGGCGTCGATCGTGAACAGCGTGTTGCCGTCCGACATGCCCATCGCGAAGTTGGGGGTGATGAACGTGCCGTCGGCGAGCCTGGCGATGCCGCCCGGGTTCGAGCCCGCGGCCTCGGTCGGCAGGGGCGCGAGGGTCTGGACGCGGCCCGCGTCGGTGTACTTGAGGAAGGTGTTGGCGTTGTCGTCGGTCAGGAACAGCGTCTGGGTCGCGTCGTCCCAGTACAGGCCGTTGGCGCCGCCGGCCAGCTCGATCGACTGCATGCGGTAGTTGGTGCCGGTGTCCGGCGGGACCAGCGCGTCGACCTGCTGCCCCGCGTCCGCGTGGTTGGAGCTGTGGTCGTCGCCGCACGCCGCGAGCAGAAGTAACGAAGCTAAGACTGCATTTCTCATCCAGGTTCGATCGCACACAGCGAACCCGGCTCGTCATTACAGCCTTGTTACGAAATCACCGCGCCGGCGGCGGGAACCGTGACTCCATTTCAGCCGCGACCCGCGCGCTCTCGTTCGCGACGCGGATCGAGATGATCGGATGGGCGTCGACCCAGCCGAACGCGCGGATCAGCCGCGGCTCGGTGTTGGCGAGCGAGTCGACCGTGGTGTCGAACGTCGAGGTGTAGCTGCCGGGGATGGCCGCGGGATCGACGCCGGCGAAGCTCGCGCGGCGCATCGTCAGGTACGTCGCGACGTGGCAGGTCGTGCACTGCAGGTCGCCGGTGTCGTGGCTCGCCGGGTTGTTGATCGCCGCGAGCGCGGCGAGCGACGCGGCCTGATCCGCCGCCGGCGCGGCGTCGAACGCCTGGCCGTTGATCGCCAGGCCGAAGCCCGCGGGCGCGTCGACCAGCGGCTCGCCGACGTAGACCGTGTCGCCGCCCTGCACCGCGATCGACTGCGAGGCGGCGCCCACCGCCGGGATCGTCATCGCCGCCAGCGTGCCGGTCGCGTCGAGCTCGATGCCGCGGAACACCCAGTTGAACGCGACCGAGCCGGCGCGCTGGCCGATCGTGGTCAGCCGCGCCAGCCGATCCCACCGCGCATAGCGCAGGACCAGGCTGCGCAGGTACGTCAGGTAGCTCGGCGAGCCGGTGCTGACCGCGAGCGGCGCCGAGACCGGGACGTCCTGCACCGCGGCGAGCAGCCGGAGCTCGCCGACGACGCCGGGCAGATCGTGCGCGGGGATCGGATAGAACGCGTGGACCGCGATGTCGAGCGTCGAGGTGCCCGTGGCCGTGGCAATGACCGGCTGCAGCACGAGCCGCAGCAGGCCGTCGGCGCCCGGCGCGCACGGCCCCGCCGGCCGGCGATCGCACAGCTCGAACCGCACGGCGACGACCTGGAGCTGGTCCGCCTGGAACGGCGGTCCGTCTTTCGGACCGATGTCGCCGCGGAAGTCGAGGCCGGCGATCGGCCCGTTGGCGACCAGCGGCACGCCCCCGGCGCCGGCGAGCGCCAGCAGGGTCGGCGCGGCCGGATCGGCGGGCAGCGGCAACAGCATGCTGACGTCGTTGAGGCCGAGCGCGCGCGGCGCCAGCATGGTCACGTCGGGCGGCGGCTCGGCGCCGGGCGAGCTGCACGCGGCGAGCGCGACGAACAGGGCCAGGCGGTGCACGCGCGTGGTCTATCACGGATCGGCGATCACCGCCGGACGATCAGCGCGGTCAGCCCCGGCGTGACGACCAGCGTCACGACCGTGGCGAGCGCGAGGCCACCGATCACCGCGACCGCGAGCGGCTGCTGGAGCTCGGCGCCGCTGCCCAGGCCGAGCGCGAGCGGCGCGAGCCCGGCGAGCGTGGCGAACGTGGTCATCGCGATCGGCCGCAGCCGGCGGCGGGCCGCCGCGACCAGGGCGTCCTCGAGCGACGCGCCCTCGCCGCGCGCGCGCTGCGCGTGCTCGAGCAGCAGGATGCCGTTCTTGACGACCAGGCCGACCAGCAGGATCAGCCCGGTCAGCGACGACACGTCGAGCGCGATGCCGGTCAGCGCGAGGATCGCCAGGCCGCCGACCGTCGACAGCGGCGCGCCGATCAGCACGACCAGCGCGTAGCCGAGCGAGCGCAGCTGGAGGATCAGCACGACGAGCACGAGCAGCGCCGCGGTCAGCGCGACCGTGACCAGCTCGCCGCGCGCCGCGCGGGCGGTGGCGGCCTGACCGGCGAGCTCGAGCTGGGCCCCGGGCGGCAGCGGCAGGTCGCGCAGCGCGGCGCGGATCGCCGCCTCGGCGCCGCCCAGGTCGCCATCCCGGGTGGCGGCGGTCAGCACGATCGCGGCGCGCAGGCCATCGCGGCGCAGCACCGCCGGGGCGAGCGGCCGCGCGAAGTGGACGACCTGGCCCAGCGGCAGCGCGCGCGGGCCGTAGGCGATCGGCGAGCGCGCCAGGGCCTCGGCGCTGTAGCGCACGTCGTCGGGGTAGCGCAGCCGGACCCCGATCGTGCGCTCGGGGCGCAGCACCTGCGCGACCTCGCGGCCGGTCAGGGCGATCACCAGGTCGTCGCCGAGCTGCTGCGGATCGACGCCGAGCCGCGCGAGCTGGGGGCGATCGCCGCGCGCCTCGAGGATCGGCGCCAGGCCCTCGCGGCCGTCGAACACGTCGACCAGCGCCGGCAGCTTGGCGAGCCGCGCGCCGGCGGCCTCGGCGTAGGCGTCGAGCGCGCGCGGGTCGTCGCCGAAGACCACGAGCTCGATCGGCGCCGGATTGCCGACCAGGTCGTTGAGCACGTCCTGCAGGACCTGGACGTACTAGAACCGCGCCTCGGGGACTCGGCGGCGCAGCTGATCGCGGACCCGACCGATCACCTCGGCGATCGCGTCGCGGTGATCGCGCGGCACGAGCCGGACCATGAGGTCGCCGCGGCTCTGCATCGTCGCGGCGGCGGGGCCGAGCTCGCTGCCGGTGCGGCGGGTGAACGCCTGGACCTCGGGGG
>DASWOO010000551.1:0-3091 GCA_036404335.1 Kofleriaceae bacterium | reverse complement strand
AGCGGCATGAAGGTCGCCGCGGGCGGCAAGTGCGAGGGCGCCGAGGGCTGGTTCGTCCACCCGACGCTCTTGACCACCGAGAACCCGAACGTGCGCCACATGCACGACGAGTTTTTCGGACCGATCGTGACCCTGCACGTCTACCCGGACGGCGCGTGGCAAGACACGCTGCAGCTGGTCGATCGGACCTCGCCGTACGCGCTGACCGGCGCGGTGTTCGCGCGCGACCGCGGCGCGATCGTCGAGGCGATGACCACGCTGCGCGACGCGGCCGGCAACTTCTACATCAACGACAAGCCGACCGGCGCGGTGGTCGGCCAGCAGCCGTTCGGCGGCGCGCGCGCGTCGGGCACCGACGATAAGGCGGGCTCGGCGCTCAACCTGCTGCGGTTCGTGGCCGCGCGTACGATCAAGGAGACGTTCGTACCGCCGACCGACTGGCGCTATCCGTTCCTCGACAAGCCCTGACCGAGCGTGTCATCCACGCCCGACGCGGCGTGCATCACACGCCGCCGGCCCGGATCGCGCGGCAGCTGGGGCAACCCGCCACAAGCCGACGAGCTTGGTGATAGGCTCGCGCCGTGCGCTCCTCGAACCATGTCGTGATCACCGCGCTGGCGGCCGTATCGATCGTCAGCCTCGGCGCCCTGGGCGCGTGCGGCAGCAGCAGCTCCGGCGGCGGCGGGCCCGGCGATGGCGAGGCGTGCAGCGCGACCACGCCCTGCGGCGACGGCTCGGTCTGCGATCTGACCGATCCGGCCGGCGCCAAGTGTATCGACTCCGACGGTGACCTCGACGGCGATGGCATCCCCAACAGCATGGACAAGTGCGACCACATGCCCGGCGGCATGTTCGACGAGGACGGCGACGGCATCGGCGACGAGTGCGACAAGTGTCCGATCGCCAAGCCGCCGGCCACGCCCGACACCGACAACGACGGCGTCGACAGCCCGTGCGATCCGAACCCGACCACCGACGGCGAGCAGATCGTGCTGTTCAACGGCTTCAACGGCACCGCGCTGCCCACCGGCTGGGTCGCCACGCCGGCGACGTGGAGCGTGACCGGCGGTGAGGCGATCGTGGTCCCGGCCAGCGACACGGCGTCCAACACGCTGCTCGCGCCGCTGACCCTGAGCACGACCCACACCGTGGTGATGACGGCGTACCGGGTCGACAACGTGACCTCGACGACCGAGGCCGACGCCGCGGTCACCGCCGCGCAGCACCTGCCGCTCGGCGACACGGTCGCGCAGTGCGGCGGCCTGCGCACCGGGACGGTCGATCAGCTGCAGGTCAAGACCAGCAACGGCTCGATCACCAAGGAGCAGGCCAACCTGTTCGACGCCGCCGGGCTGTACAAGGTCGCGATGCAGCTCGAGGGCGCCGCTGCCAACTGCGCGATGGTCGCCAACACCGAGAACGGCGCGGTCCAGGGCCAGATCAACGGCTTCCGCCCCAACCAGGCGGGCCTCGTCGCCCAGGGCGGCAAGATGCGGTTCGAGTACCTGCTGGTCGTCCAGAAGCCGTAGCCGACGTCAGCCGGCCGTGGCGAGGCCGATCGGGCAGGCGACGCCGGTGCCGCCCAGGCCGCAGTAGCCGTTGGGCTGCTTGCCCAGGTACTGCTGGTGGTAGTCCTCGGCGTAATAGAACGGCGGGGCGTCGATGATCTCGGTGGTGATCGGGTTGAACCCGGCCTTGGCGAGCTGGCCGGCGTACGCCGTCTTCGACGCCTCGGCGGCGGCCTTCTGCGCCGGGCTGAACGCGTAGATGCCGCTGCGGTACTGCGTGCCGGCGTCGTTGCCCTGGCGCATGCCCTGGGTCGGGTCGTGGCTCTCCCAGAACGTGCGCAGCAGCTGGTCGTAGCTGGTCTGCTTGGGATCGTAGATCACGAGCACGACCTCGTTGTGGCCAGTCCGGCCGCTGCAGACCTCCTCGTAGGTCGGGTTCGGCGTATGGCCGCCGGCGTAGCCGACCGCCGTCGCGTACACGCCGGCCTGCTGCCAGAACTTGCGCTCGGCGCCCCAGAAGCAGCCGAGCCCGAACATCGCGAGCTCGGTGCCCGCCGGGTACGGCGCCGTGATCTTGTGGCCATTGACGAAGTGGCGATCACCCACCGGCATCGACGCCTGCCGGCCCGGCAGCGCCTCGTCACGGGTAGGCATGCGATCCTTCTTCGAGCTGAAGAACATGCTCATGCCTAGCATACGCGGCGCGTGCGCGACGTAACGCGTGCTGGCCACTCGGGCAGGCCACCGGTGCTCCCGTGATATCTTCTCTGGGATGGTGGCCCTGCTCGGGATCTGCGGCAGCATGCGCAAGGCGTCCCTCAACCGCGCCCTGCTCGACGCGGTCCGCGAGACCCTGCCGGCGCACGCGCGGATGACGACCTACGCCGAACTCGACCTGCCGATCTTCAACAGCGACCTCGATGATCCGCCCGCGGTGAGCCGGCTCAAGGACGCGATCGCCGCCGCCGACGGCGTGGTGTTCGGCGTGCCCGAGTACAACTACTCGATCCCCGGCGGGCTCAAGAACGCGCTCGACTGGGTGTCGCGCCCGGTCTCGACCTCGCCGCTGCGCCGTAAGCCGATCGGCATGGTCGGCGCCGCCACCGGCATGAGCGGCACGATCCGCGCGCAGGCCCACCTGCGGCAGATGATGCTGTTCAGCGACTCGCCCGTGCTGAGCCAGCCCGAGGTGCTGATCCCCCGCGCCCACGAGCGGTTCGACGCCGACGGCAAGCTGACCGAGCCCACGACCCGGCTGCTGCTCGAGAAGTTCGGCGCGGCGATGGTCGCGCTGGTCGAGCGCTGCCGGGCCTAGCCGGGTCTGGCCGCGGCTACCAGCCCCAGAACCGCGCGAGCGTGACCATGGCGTTCGGCGCGAGGCGGGCCCGGCGCAGGGCCTCGGCGAGCCGGGTGCAGCGCGGGTCGCCGCGGAGCGCCGGGTCGTCGAGGGCGGCGAGCAGCACGATGGCCGGGAACGGCCGGGTGGCCGGCCGGCCGTCGTCGGCCTCGTAGGCCAGGTCGTCGAGGGCCTGCCACAGCGCGTGCCAGCCGGCGCGGCAGCCGGGGCCGAGGGCGGCGTAGGC
>DASWOO010000550.1:0-2928 GCA_036404335.1 Kofleriaceae bacterium | reverse complement strand
CGCGTCGGACGAAGGCGCCATCGCGCCCGGAGCAGCAAAATCGGACAAGTGTGAATCCCACACCCGGCGTGAGTCGGTCATTACTGTCTTCTCCTGACGAGTGGCGCGCTCTGGATTTGGTGGTCTTCTACCACGATCTCCGCTCGCCCAGCGACCGCCTCACCGCCCCGGTGCTGCTGTCGCGCCGACAACGCTCGCCCGCGCCCGACGCACCTCACGAAGAAGCGCTCATCACACTCATCGTTCGACGGCTACCAGCGTGACAGTCAGTCGCGGGATACCGGTAGTGAGGCCGCGTAGTGCGTTGGTCGCACGGCGCTGGTAAGCGGCCGTGTGACAACATCGGAACCAATCCAATAGATGAGGGCAAGACGGTCGCCGAGGTCGCACGAGATTTGGACCTCACAGTCGCCGACAACATGCTCGCTCGCAACTCCAATTCGGACGCGCCCAACCAGCGCTGGGTCGCCGACACGACCGAGATGCTGACGGTGGTACAACAACGCCCGCGAGATCACCGCGGTGGAGCTGACCGGACCGCCAGGGCGCGGGCGAAGAACTGGACGGCGTCCGCGGCGAGCTGGGTGTGGATCGCCGCGCGATCGATCCCCGGCGGGTCGGTGCAGAGCTCGGCGGCGTCGGTGGCCAGGGCCGACGAGCATGGCGCCAGGAACACGAAGTGCCCCGCGCCCTCGATGACGCGACGGCCGGCCAACGTGGGCAGCGCGGGCGCGATCGCGGCGGCGTTCTCCGCGGGCAACAGCTTCTGATCGGCCGTCGCCCACGCGAGAAATACCGGCGCGGTGATCGCGCGGAGCTGGGCGGGACCGAACGCGACGGCGAACGGCGCCATCGCGAAGGCCGCTCGCACGCGTGGATCGCGGGTCGGGGTGCGCTGGACGGCGGTGAGCTCGACGCGGAGCGAGCCGCCGCAGATCTCGGCGTCGTCCGTGTGGCGCTGGCAGTACGCCGGCACCCGCGTGAAGTCCGGCTCGGCGCCGACCATCAGCAGCGACGTGTAGCCGCCCGCCGAGAATCCGGCGACCCCGATCCGATCGGGATCGATCTGCGCGGCGAGCGCCGGCTCGGCGAGCACGCGGTCGATCGTTGCCGACACCTGGTACGCCCGGCCGTACATCACGCGGTCGCTGCGAAACGCGCTCTGGTCGCGCCAGCTGTCGCCGATGTGCTCGACCATCGCAACCACGGTCCCAGCGCGGGCGAGGGCCTCGGCGAGATCGTGGTGGCCCCACGGACTGCCGCCGTGGCCGTGCGAGATCACCACCAGCGGCCAGCGGCCCGCGGCGACCTCGAGCCCACGGCCGGCGGCGACCGTGTACGGCCCGATCACGGTCGTCGCGCTGGCGGGATCGGCGGCGCCGGCCGCCGGGTAGACCACGGCGATCGGCAGCGCCGCCTTCGTGATCGGATCGACGGCCTCGAACGTCCGGAGGCCGAGCGTTGGACCCGCCGACGTCGCCGGCGGGGGCGCGCTGGGCGGTGCGGGGGGCGCGGCGGCCGGAGGCTGGCACGCCGTGCTGGCGATGCTCGCCAGCACGAGCACGGCGATGCGCGCCTGGCGCGCCGGGGCGGTCGTGGTTCGGTTGATCATGGGCTCCTCGGCGGGTACGTCGGGTGGGGTCAGGCTTCGATTGGCACCCACAGCTCGGCCATCAGGCGAGCCGCGGGCACCGCATGGGGATCGCTGCAATACAGCTCGAGGCAAGGCGCATCACGTACGGTGCGCCCGCGCGGCCACTCGGCGAAGATCTGGCGAAACGCGTCCGCGATGAACCGGTAATCGCCGCGGTGCTCGTAGACCGCGAACGCGCCACCCGCCCAGATCGAGACCCGGGTGCCTGGCGGCGCCGCCACGCCCGGCCCGACGATCACGCCCGCGTCGTAGCGTAGCGCATCACCCACCACGCGCTTCGGATCATCGTACGACGCCGAGATCCGCTGGCCGGCGACCAGCGGCGTCGCCGCGATCCGGGTCTCCAGCATCGCCCAGGCCAGCGGGCCCGAGACCTCGGCGTAGGGCCCGAGCTCGCGCACGTACACCACGCGCATCGCGGCGGCCTGCCGGATCACCGGGCCGCTCAGCACGTAGGCCGGCGGCTCGGCCTGCACCACCACCAGCCGGGCCAGCCGGTCGCGGCGCTCGTCCGCGGTCGCGGCGCGAAACTCGGTGGGCGACATCCCGAGCGCGGCGCGGAACGCCTTGTTGAGCGACGATGGCGTGCGAAACCCGGTCTCGAGCGCGATCGCCGAGACGGGGCGCCGCGGGGCCTGGGTCAGCGCCGCCGCGGCCTGCTCGATCCGCATCCGGGTCAGCGCGTGGCCCACGGTCTCGCCGGCGATCGCGCGATACAGCCGCGCCAGGTGGTACATCGACGCGCCGGCCGCCCGCGCCACCGCGGCGAGCGCGACGTCGTCCGCCACGTGGCGGTGCAGGAACCGGCGCGCGCGGGCCACCTGCGCGCGGTGGTCCATCACGTTCGCGAACCGCTTCGCCGTGGCCATGTGGCTACCGTAGGACGGTCCGCGGCCCGCGGCTTTTCCTGGCTTGCGAAGTTTGGCCGGCTCGCGATGAATCACCCCGCCGTCAGCGGCGGCGGAGGTGGCTTCGGCGGCGCGGCGGCGAACGCGATCTGGCTGCGCAAGACGACCTGCGGCGCCAGCGTTTGCGCGGGCGTCATCGACAACGTCGGTGGCTGTTGACCCGGGCTCGACCGTGCCGTAGCGCGGGAACGCCTTCCCCCGCGCTGGGAAGTCAGGTGCGACGACGGCCGTGGGCGCGGCCATCGAGGGGGGCGGGGCGTTACCCGTCTACCTGCCCACCCCACAGCTCCGAGCTCGACCCGATCGAGTCGTGGTGAGCAGATCTGAGCGCGCCCGGCGGGCCGTGGCAGCGGCCGCGCGGCCTTC
>DASWOO010000549.1:0-3970 GCA_036404335.1 Kofleriaceae bacterium | reverse complement strand
CCGCACGGCCTCGCCGGAGGATTCATGGAAGAGCTCATGCAGCAGATGGTCGACAAGGTCGGGATCGATCGCGCGACGGCCGAGAAGGTCCTCGCGTTTCTCAAGGACCACGCGGAGGACGCGGTCAAGTGGCTGTCGGAGTCGGGCCTCAAGGACCGGCTGCCCGGCGGGCTGGGCGACAAGCTGGGCGGGCTGTTCTGATGTCGGTCCTCGACGACCTGCTCGCCGAAGCGGGCCTGGCCGACAAGGCGATCCGCATCGATGACAACCTCGCGCGCCTGCAGTACGGCTCGGCCTTTGTGATCGCCGGGCTCTCGGGCGCGGCGGTCGTCGCGATCGCGCCGCTGTTCCGCGGCGTGCCGCACGGCAAGGAGCTGGCGTTCTACAAGCGGCTGCTCGAGCACAACGCCATCATGGGCGGGATCGCGGCGTTCGCGGTCCAGACCGACGGCTGGGTCGTGCTCCACGCCGGCCGCCCGCTGCGCGGCCTCGACCCGCAGGAGTTCGAGACCCTGGTCAGCGCGGTCGGCAAGTTCGCCGATCAGTTCGACGACCAGCTGATCGCCGAGTTCTACATGGACCTGCCGGAGCTGACCAACCAGACCGAGTCGTCCGGGATCCAGCTGCCCCAGACGGACTGACAGCCCGCCTAGAGCCGCCTAGAGCGTCACGTGCTCGAAGTGCGCGAGCTCGGCCAGGTCGTCGAACCGGCGCTGAATCCGCTCGGTCGTCAGGCCGCGGAGGCCGTCGACCGAGAACTGCTCGACGGCGAAGCTGCCCATGACGCTGCCCATGATCATCGCGGTGCGGATCGTCGACGGCGACAGGTCGCCGGCGTAGGCCAGGTAGCCCATCAGGCCGCCCGCGAAGCTGTCGCCGGCGCCGGTCGGGTCCTTGACGTCGGACAGCGGCATCGCCGGGGCCGCGAACACGCCGCCCTCGTGGAACAGCAGCGCGCCGGCGTCGCCGCGCTTGATGATCAGCGAGGTCGGGCCCATCTTCATGATCTTGTGGGCGGCGCGGCGCAGGTTGTGCTCCTCGGCGAGCAGCCGCGCCTCCTCGTCGTTGACCATCAGCGTCTGGACCTTGGCCAGCATCCGGGCCAGGTCGTCGCGCTTGATGTTGATCCACAGGTTCATCGTGTCGGCGGCGACCAGCACCGGGTTCTTGACCTGGGCGAGCACGTCGAGCTGCAGCGCCGGGTCGATGTTGCCGAGCAGCACGAGCTGCGCGTCCTTGTGCGCCTCGTGGAGCTTGGGCTGGAACGTGCCGAACACGCCGAGCCGAGTGTCGAGCGTCTCGCGGGTCGTCAGGTCCGGCGCGTAGCGGCCGACCCAGTGGAAGGTCTCGCCCGCGGCGCGCTCGATGCCGGAGGTATCGACGCCGAGCTGGTCGAGCTCGGTGACGTGCTGCATCGGGAAGTCGTCGCCGATCACGCCGACGACCGAGACGTGCTTGGTGAAGTAGGCGGCCGCGCGGGCGATGAACGACGCCGAGCCGCCCAGGAGATCCTTGTGCATCCCGAACGGTCCGTCGATGTCATCGAGCGCGACCGAGCCAACCACGAGCAGAGAACGATGGGCGCTGCGTACGTGCATGAGTAGCCGTCTGGTACCATCGACGCGCGGTGGCAGGCAATTCCGACGAGCAACCGATCGATCCAGGCACGCCGCCCGACCCGATCGCCTCGGCTCACGCGGCGATGGCCGCCGGGGACCACGCCCGCGCCGCCGGGCTGTACGAGAAGCTGTGGGACTTCCGCGGCGCGCTCGCCGCCGCCCGCGCCGCCGGCGACCTGCCGCGTGCGCTGCGCTACGCCCTCGAGCTCAACGACGAGGCCGAGATCGCGCCGGCGCTGGCCGCGCTGACCGACACCGACGACGGCGCCCGCGCCGCGCTCGACGTGCTGGTCCGGCTGCGCCGCCACGCCCAGGCCGCCCCGCTGGCCGAGCGGCTCGGCGACACCGCGCGCGCGATCGACCTGTACACCCGCGCCCACCGCGAGCTCGACGCCGCCCGCCTGCTCGAGGCCGAGGGTCGCGACCGCGACGCCGGCCGGCTGCTCGAGCGCGCGCTCGATCTCGCGTCGGCGACCGAGCGCGCCCAGATCCAGCTCGCGCTCGGCCGCATCCTCGCCCGGCGCGGCGCCTACCCCGAGGCCGCGCGCCTGCTCCAGGACGCCCGCAAGGACGCCGGCCTGCGGCTCGAGGCCCAGCGCCACCTGGTCGCGACCCTGGCCGCGATGGGCCTGCGCGACGGCGCGCGCGACACCCTGCTCGAGCTGCGCGCGCTCGACCCCGCCCTGCCCGCCGACCTCGACACCTACCTGCGGACCTGGCGCGACGAGACCACCGAGCGCAAGACCTCGGGGCGCGACCGCGAGATGATCGCCAACCGCTACCGGCTCGATCGCCTGCTCGGCGCCGGCGCGTCGGGCCGCGTGTTCGTCGCCACCGACGAGGTCGCCGGCCGCAGCGTGGCGATCAAAATGTTCTTCGCCGCGGGGGCGCGCGGCGGCATCGCCTACGAGCGCTTCGTGCGCGAGGCCCGGCTGGCCAGCACCCTGCGCCACCCGTCGATCGTCGAGATCTACGACGTGTCGGTCGAGCGCGGCTTCCTGATCATGGAGCTGTTGCCCGGCGGATCGCTCGCCCAGCGGATCGCGGCCGGCGAGCGGCTGGCCGCGGCCCAGGTCCGGCGCATGGCGCTCGATCTGATCGCCGGGCTCGAGGCCGCGCACCACCGCGGCGTGGTCCACCGCGACGTCAAGCCGGCCAACGTGTTCTTCGACGCGCGCAGCACCGCCAAGCTCGGCGACTTCGGCGTCGCCCACCTCGTCGACCTCGGCCAGACCCAGACCGGCGGCCTGATCGGCACGCTCGCGTACATGTCGCCCGAGCAGATCACCGGCGCGCCGATCTCGGTCGCGGCGGATCTCTACGCGCTCGGCGTCACGCTGTTCGAGGCCGTGACCGGCCGGCTGCCGTTCCTGGGCCCCGACTTCGTCGCCCAGCACCTCGGCGAGCCCCCGCCGGCGGCGACCGGCGTCGCGCCCGAGCTGTCGCCCGGCTGGGACGCGATCTTCGACGGCCTGCTGATCAAGAACCCGCGCGACCGCACCGCCACGCTCGGCGATCTGCGGCGCCAGCTCGAGGCGCTCGACCTCGGCGGCCGGCCCCGGCTCGGGCCCCGGCCGCAGCGGATCACCGCGAGCCCGGCGATCGCGGCGGCCGAGGCGCCGGACGCGGCGCGGCCGCGCTACCAGTTCGAGACCCCGCTCGGCAGGACGGCGATCTCCGAGCTGGTGCGCGCGGTCGACACCGTCCTCGATCGCTCGGTGGTGATCGAGCGGTTCGACGCCAGCGAGGAGGCCTCGGCCGCGCTCGATCGCGCCCGCGTGCTCGGCCGGGCGCAGAGCCCGTTCGTCCAGCGCGCGCTCGGCCTCGATCGCCTGGCGCGGCTCGCGGTGTTCGAGGCGCCGTCGGGCGCGTCGCTGGCCGATGCCCCGCCCCAGCTGCCGCCGGCCGAGACCGTGCGGATGCTCAAGCGGCTGGCGCGCGCGGCCGCGGCGATCCACGTCGTCGGCGGTAGCCACGGCGCGATCTCGGCGCGCACGGTCGTGCTCGACGACGGCGCGGTGCCGACGGTCATGGCGGCGGGGCTCGGCAAGGTCGAGCCCGGCGACCCGGCCGCCGACGTCGCCGCGATCATCGCGGTGGTCGCCGAGATCGCCGGCTCGGAGCCGACGTTCGAGGCGCTGGCCCGGGCGCTGACCGACGAGGTCGGCGCCGCCCTGCCGCCGCTGACCGCGCCGACCGACGGCGAATCGCTGTACGCCGCGGCCGACGCGATCGACATCGCGGTGCTCGCGGCGCTCGGCTCGCGCTGAACGGCTACCGCTTGCGCGCGACCAGCAGCACGATCCACGTCGCGTGATCGCCGAAGTCGGGGTCCGGGCCCTGCGCGACCG
>DASWOO010000548.1:0-2497 GCA_036404335.1 Kofleriaceae bacterium | reverse complement strand
GGGGAGCTGCCGCCGCAGGGCGAGGCGTTCGTGGTGTGCGGCTACTGCGAGGCGCCCAACCTGATGTCGCGGGCGGGCGCGGTCGCGCGGGCGGGTGAGCTGGGCGGCGAGCTCGACGACGCGCGGGCGTATGCGGCGGAGACCGGCCGGGTCGTCGCGGCGGCCGGCGCGTTCGTCGCCCGGGTGTTTCGCGTGGCGTTCTTCGTCGGCGCGGCGGGCGGGCTGGCGATCGCCGGCGCGGTGACTGCGCTAGGATAGCCGCGCGATGTCTGGACCCTGCCTCGGCGACGACACGATCGCCGCGCTGATCGACGGCCGGCTGACCGGTGTGCCGGCGGCGCGGGTCCGGGCGCACATGATGGCGTGCGACGCGTGCCGCCAGCTGGTGTCGGCGTCGATGGCCGGCGACCCGGCGGAGGCGCCGGTCGTGCTCGCCGGCAACTACCGGCTCGAGCGGCTGATCGGCGAGGGCGGCGGCGGCCAAGTCTACGTCGCGCGCCAGCTCGGGCTCGATCGCCCGGTCGCGGTCAAGGTCCTGCACGCCGCGCTCGCCCGGGATCCGCACGCGCTCGAGCGGTTCCAGCGCGAGGCTCGGCTGGTCGCGTCGCTCGCCAGCGATCACGTCGTGCGGGTCCACGACCTCGGCGCGATGCCCGACGGCGCGCCGTACCTGGTGATGGAGCTGCTCGACGGCGAGGACGTCGCGACGATCATCGAGCGCGGCCCGGTGGCGCTGCCGGTCGCGCTCGGCTGGATCGCGGCCGCGGCGGGCGCGCTGGGCGAGGCGCACGCGCTCGGCATCGTCCACCGCGACGTCAAGCCGTCGAACCTGTTCGTGACCCGCGGCGGCCGGCTCAAGGTCCTCGACTTCGGGCTGGCCAAGCTGGCGAGCGACGCGTCGATGACCGCGACCGGCGTGATCATGGGCTCGCCGCGCTACATGGCGCCCGAGCAGATCACCGGGACCAAGCACGCCGGGCCGCGCGCCGATATCTGGGCGCTGGGCGCGACCCTGTATCATCTGGTGACCGGGCGGCCGCCGTTCGAGGGCCAGTCGATCGAGGGCGTGTTCGGCGCGATCCTGATGGCGCCGATGCCGGCGATGGACGGGCTGCCGCCGTGGCTGGCCCGGGTGATCGGCCGGACGCTGGCGCGCGATCCGGACGCGCGGTTCGCGACGATGTCGGAGCTGGCGGCGGCGCTGCAGGCGCCGGTGAGGGCCGACGCGCCGGTGATCGTCGCGCGCCGGCGCGGGCTGTGGCCGGTGGCGATCGTCGCGGCCATCGCGGGGACGGCGAGCCTGGCATACGTCGCGGGCCGGGCGCGGAGCACGTCCACGCCGCCGGTCGAGGCGCCGGTGGCCGGTCCGGAGGCTGCGCCCGAGGCGCCCGGCCCGAGCGGGCCGCTGGCCCACCTCGACGAGGACCGGCTGCGCCACCGGCTGCTCGGCGGCAAGTGGCAGATCTCGCTCGTCGATCGCCAGGACTTTCCGGGCTGCCATCACACCCGGATGTCGGTCGCGCGCGGCGAGGGCAGCGCGAGCGCGAGCGGCGACGTGCTGCTCCTGACCTGTGACTCGCAGGCGTACGCGGCGAGCGAGGCCGCCCGGCTGCGCCACGGGTTCTCGAGCGCGTGGGCCGAGACCTCCGACGCGCGCGTGCTGGTCGCGATGTTCTCCGACGAGCCCACCTCGAAGGCCGTGGCCGACGAGCTGCTGCGGCCCTGAGCAGAGGATCAGCGCAGCGCGCTGGCGAGCGAGACGTCGAGCCGGCTGCGCACGAACGCGAGCAGGCTGTCGGCCTCGTCGGCGCGGATCCCGATCGTCGCGACCAGGGCGGCGCGGATGTCGGCGACCAGCTGCAGGCGCGCGGCGGCGAGCATCCGCGCGGCGGTCGCCCGGCTCTTGCCGAACGCCAGGCCGACCTGGTCGATCGACCGGCCGTCGACGTAGTGCATCTTGAGCAGGGCGCGCGGCTCCGCGGCGAGCGCGGCGAGCGCGGTGGCCATCGCCTGGTTGACCGCGTCGCCGTAGGCGCGCTTGAGATAGCCCACCTCGGGGTCGATCGCGGCCGGCGGCAGCTCGTCGCGCCGCTCGGCACCTCGCTCGGCGCGGGCCAGATCGCGCGCCAGCCGCACCGCGGTGACCCGGATCCACGCGCCGAGCGAGCCGCGGCCCGAGTAGCTCGCGATCCGCGCCGGCCGGCCGGGTTCGGCGACCAGCACGCGGGCGCGCAGCTGCTGGGTCAGCTCGGCGACGAACCCGGGCGAGCGATCGACGCTGGCGGCGAACTCGCGGATCCGCACCAGGTGCTCGCGCTCGAGAGCTTCGAGCGCCGCCGGCACGCCGTGCGCGCAGGCCAGGGCGAGGTACAGGTCCGCGGCGTGGAGCTCGCCGGCGTCGGCGGGATCGCACGCCCGGGCGTGCGCCCCGGCGTGCGCGATGAACGCGGCGTCGGCGACCCAGCCGGCGGGCCGCGCGGCGTGCGCGCCCGCGAGC